>CAYGBF010000158.1:0-6158 GCA_964348035.1 uncultured Eubacteriales bacterium
CTCGGCTCTGGCCAGAGAGTACGGAATCGTCGCCGTCCTGAATCTTTTCGAAAAAGACGGCAAACAAACTTACGATGCTTCACCCGTGATCGATGCCGACGGAAGAATCCTGGGCGTGACGAGGATGGTCCACATCATGGATGGATTGGGCTTTCATGAGAAAGGATACTATACCCCAGGCGATAGGGATGAGTTTGTCTATCAAACTAAAGTCGGACGCGTCGGCGTTGCTATCTGTTATGACCGTCATTACCCAGAGTACATGAGAGCTTTGGCCCTCCAGGGGGCAGAGATCGTGGTCGTACCCCAGGCTGGAGCCGTTGACGAATGGCCTGAGGGCATATTCGAAGGAGAGCTGCAGGTGGCGGCCTTCCAGAACGGCTTCTACGCGGCTCTCGTCAATCGAGTCGGAAAAGAAGACGTTCTTCATTTTTCTGGTGAGTCATTCGTCGTCGATCCCTACGGTCGAGTCATCGCACGTGCACCTCAAGGCCAGGATACCATCCTGTATGCCGAATGCGATTTTGATTGCCTACCAGAAACCCCAGCCAAAAAGTACTTCCTCCGGGACAGACGGCCCGATTTTTACCATGCTTTTCATCTTTTAGATTGAAAAAGAGTCTGTTTTTATCCAAAATGGAGGCAGAGAAAGAAAGGTCAACATGAAACATTGGTATGTTTTGAACACAAAACCCAAGAAAGAGTTCCAGGTCGAGAGATTGTTCACCGAGGGCGGTATTAAGATCTATAATCCCAAGTATCTGTCCGAAAACCGAGTCAAGCCGTTTTTCCCTGGCTACGGGTTTATCTATTTCGAATTTCCACGTCAGTACCAACTCGTCCGTTACACTCGGGGTGTCAAGAGAGTTGTGGGCAATCGGCAAGGCCCGATTCCGATCCCTGAGGAAGTCATCCTGGGGATTAAAGCCCGAGAAGTGGATGGTTTGATTGAACTGTTCAAGTACGGAGAAGAACCCGAAGTCGGAGATGAAATCGGAGTCGTGGAAGGCCCACTCAAGGGGCTGAAAGGCATATTCAAGAGAGAGCTTCCCGAGAGAGAGAGAGTCCTCATCCTGCTGAACTATGTTTCCTATCAAGGCCAGCTGCTGATCGAGAAAAAGAAATTAAAAAAAGTCCTAAAATGAAGAAAGGATGATTGACATGAATATACCCACCCTGGACTTAAGGGCCCAGTACCTGACCATTAAGCAGGAAATCGATCAGAAAGTCCTGGAGGTGATATCGACTCAGAGGTTTATCTTGGGCCCCGAGGTCGAAGCCCTCGAAAAGGAGATGGCTGACTACTGTGGAACCAAACATGCTGTCGGGGTTTCCTCTGGTTCGGATGCTTTACTCGCCTCCTTGATGGCTTTTGAGGTTGGTGAAGGAGATGGAGTGATCACCACACCGTTCACTTTTTTTGCCACGGCCGGGGCTATAACCAGACTCAAGGCGAAGCCCGTCTTTTGTGATATAGATAGAGAGAGTTACAACTTGAGTCCTGACAGACTGGCTGAACTGATCGAGGAGAAGGTCGAGAAGAAGGGAGATAAGACAATCAAAGGCATCATCCCGATCCATCTGTATGGCCAGTGTGCTGAGATGAAGTCGATCATGGACTTGGCTCAAAAACACGATCTTTTCGTCCTCGAGGATGCGGCCCAGGCCGTCGGTTCAGAATACATCATGCCCGAGGGCACAATGAAGGCCAGTGCTGTCGGAGATGTGGGGATGCTGTCGTTTTTCCCCTCAAAAAACCTCAGCGCCTTCGGCGATGGCGGGATGATCCTGACAGACGATGAAGAGATGGCCGAGAAGTTGAAGCTTTTGAGAATCCACGGCTCCAAGAACAAGTATTTCTATGAAATCATCGGCGGTAATTTCCGTCTCGATGCTCTCCAGGCAGGAGTACTGAGAGTCAAGCTCCGTCACCTGGATGAGTGGCTGGAGAAGAGAAGAGAGAAAGCATCCTACTATGATAAAAGATTCGAGGAGTCAGGTCTTGTCGAAAATGACTCTGTCCAGCCGCCCAAGCCTGTCTTCAGAGATTTGGGTATAAAAAACTATCATACCTACCATCAATACGTCGTAAGGGTGAATAACCGGGATGATCTCCAAACATACTTGAAGGAGAAGGGGGTGTCGACAGCTATTTATTACCCACTCCCTCTCCACCTCCAGAAGTGTTTTACTTATTTAGGCTACACCGAAGGCGATTTCCCTGAATCTGAAAAAGCGGCCCAAGAAGTCCTGGCTCTTCCCGTCTATCCGGAATTGACGGCCGAACAGCAGGATTACATCGTGTCAGCAATCCAGGAATTTTACACTCCCTAACGTCATTCCTGCGAAAGCAGGAATCTAGGGATATCTGAATAGGAATCTATTATAGAACTAGATTCCAGCCGGAGTTTACACCTGCGCAGGCAGGTGCTGGAATGACATTCTTTTTACCTGGAAACTTGTTTACCTTCCGTTATTTCTTCGCCAACGCCTGGTACACTGCCTCGCTGATCTGCATATCCTGAACAGCCACACCCGTGAGGTCAGCCACGGTAATCTGATCGTCGGATGAACGCTGCAGGTTCGGTTGAGTGATGACGTTTCCGAGTTCGACGATTTTTTCTTTATCTATTTTTTCCGCTTTCAACGCCTGATAGATTTCTCCTCGTACCAGACACTGGCCGATGCTGTCGGCCACGACGATGTCAGCCATCCGGAGAATATCAGGATCCAGCTCGTTTTTTTCTTGGGTGTCAGAGCCCATGGCGGTGATGTGGGTTCCTCTTTGGATCTGAGAGGAAGAAAGAAGAGGAGAGGTGGCCGGAGTGGCTGTTACGATCAGGTTGCAGGAGGAAGCCGCATCATCTGAGTCTAAGGTTGTTTGGACAGAGTTGCCCTTTGGCTCCATGTCGGGTTTGTATTGATCTAGACGTGTTTGATTTATGTCGTAGACCACAACGTCTCTGCAGTTGATGATGGGTTTCAGATACTCAAGCTGCATCCTGCCCTGGACTCCGGCTCCGAGGATACCGATGCGGTGGACTTCCTTGGGGGCGAGAACTTAGCCACGACAGCCCCCGCCACGGCTGTCCGAACGTCCGTAAGATGGGCTTCATCCAGCAGGGTGCATTCCGGCTCTCCTGTTTTTTGGCTGAAGACCAGCATCATCCCGTTCCCAGTCGGAAGGTTCTGCTTAAAATTTTCGGGGAATCCGGATGCGATCTTGATGACATAATATTCGTCCCCAGTTATGTATCCGTATTTGATATGAACTTCTCTATGGGGATTCTCGAGGATGAGCTCTCCTATAGGGGGACAACTGTCTTTCCCTGAGAATAAGCGACGAAACCCTCTTCGATAGCCGGGTAGGGATCGATATCCTTGAGGGCGTCTTTGATCTGAGTCAGGGTATAAATTTCAGTCACAGGCCTCTCCTCTCTCACACAGGATTCCTCTTAGCCTTTCCAAGCTGATGCTGGAGCCGCTCAGGATCAAAGCCACATTTTTATCCTTGAATCTTGCCTTTTTCTTGAAAAACACGGCGACGGGGAGGGCGGCGGCGCCTTCGATCAAGAGAGAATGGTTTTCCATGATCATCAACAGCGCTTCCTTGATCTCTGCCTCCGAAGCGCAGATGATGTCATCGACATACCTCTGGCAGATGGGGAAGGTGATCGCCCCTTGTTCGATGCCACCAGCCGATCCCTCAGAAATTGTGGGCTTGGATTCCATCTGGACGATACGGCCGGCTTTGATCGACTCGTACATGACCGCCGAGTTTTCCGGCTGACAGCCGATGATTTTGATACCGGTATATGTAGATTTAAGATAGCCTGCGATCCCAGCGATCAGTCCGCCGCCCCCGACAGGAACCAGGACAGCATCGATTGTTTCGATCTGCTGCTCCAGTTCGAGACCGACTGTCCCTTGGCCGCCGATAATCTTCATGTCATTGTAGGGCGAGATGTAGATCAGGTTTTGATCCTGGGCAGCCCTCTTAGCTTGGGTTTCTGTCTGTACACAGTCATTTCCATAAAATTGGAGATCGACATCATACAGGCGGAGAGAATCGATTTTAGCTTGATCGGCATTGCGAGGTAGGTATATCGTACCCTGACCGCCGAGCTTTTCGATGACATGAGCAAAGGCGTGACCATGATTCCCCGTGGAAGCGGTAATCACGCCTCTTGCCTTTTCCTCCTGGCTTAAAGAGAGCAGTTTGTTGGCCGCTCCCCGGAGTTTGAATGAGCCCGTTATCTGGAGGTTTTCAAGCTTGAGGTAGACAGTACATCGGCCGGCTTGGCTGAGGATAGGGGAGGGCTCGACAGGGGTTTTTCTGATATAAGGCCGGATTCTTCCCTCGGCTTCCAGGACTTCTTTTCTTATATCCATCGGGATGTTGTCCAAAGTACCACCCTTTTAAACAACAGGCAACTTTTTTTCATGGATATTTCCTCCGCCCTTTGATATTTTTACTTAAAGAGATAACCCACGCCAAGGAGTCGGAGAATGAATACGATCGGTCTTATCGGAGGCATGAGCTGGGAGTCCACTCTCGAGTACTATAGAATCCTCAATGAAAAGGTTAAACAGAGGCTCGGAGGGTTCCATTCCGCCAAATGCATCCTGTATTCGGTGGACTTTGACGAGATCGAGAAACTGCAGCATAAGGGCAGTTGGAAGGAAGCCACCAGACTCATGGTCGACGCCGCCCAGAGGGTTGAAAGAGCGGGCGCTGATTTCATCCTCATCTGCACTAACACCATGCACAAGATGGCCGATGAGGTTCAACAGAATATCGGGATCCCTCTCCTGCACATCGTGGATGCGACAGCGGATAGGATTAAAGCTCAAAGGATGAAAAAAGTCGGGCTCCTGGGGACGCGATTCACGATGGAGGAGGAGTTTTACAGAGGAAGATTAGAGGAAAAGCATGATATAGAGGTCCTTATTCCTGATGAAAAAGAGAGGCAGGACATCCACGACATCCTTTACACAGAACTCTGTATGGGAGAGATCAAAAAGTTATCCCAGGCCAGGTTCAGTCAAATTATCGGCAATCTCGTAAGCCGGGGCGCCGAAGGAATCATCCTGGGCTGCACAGAGATTCCGCTGCTGGTCAAACAACAAGACTATGACCTTCCGTTGTTCGACACGACAGCCATCCACGCCACCAAAGCCGTCGAATATGCAATTTCGGGAATGAATAAGACATGAAAAAATGTCATCCCCGCGGAAGCGGGGACCCGGTAAAATGAAAGTGTCATCCCTGCGCAAGCAGGGATCCGACCTGTCCCTGCGCAAGCAGGGATCCAATTCCTTACTTCAAAAAAATCTTAATTATATTCCATACTCCCAGGGCGGACACGATCAGAATAATCAAGCCACCCAGGATGTTCTGTCTCCAGGTGTTGACCAAGGAGCCCATTTTCTGTTTGTTGTTCAGGACGACGAGCAGGAAAATGGAGGCGACAGGCAGGACAATCCCGTTGGCGACTTGAGCGAAGACGATCACAGCCAACGGGCTTAAATTGAAAAGAGAGACGGCCATCCCGATCAGGATAATGCCTAACCACACCCCTCTGAATCTTTTGTCTTCATGGCCTCCCTTCCAACCCAGAACTCCTGAGGAGGCAAAAGCGGCTGCATAAGGAGCTGTCAGGGCTGAGCTGAGGCCAGCGGCGAAAAAACCGAAACCAAACAGAAGATTAGTCAGGGATCCGAACAGAGGCTTAAGCTGAAGGGCCAGTTGGGCACCCGACTCTAACGGCAGCCCTCTCTCGTAAAAGGCCACTGCCGAGGTGATCACGACCGACGCGGAAATAACTCCTCCCAAGCAGATGGCGAGGACGAGGTCTCTTTTGACCTGGCTTAAGCGGGAAGGGGCAGACCATTTTTGTTTGACGGCGGAAGAATGAAGGAAAAGATTGTACGGGACAACCGTTGTTCCCACTAAAGCCAATATGAGATAGGTGGAGTTTTGGGGAAAAGAAGGAATAAATCCCTTCATGATAGAGGAAATGTCAGGCTTGACAAGAATCACCGTCGTTAAGAAGGAAAGGCTCATGAAGAAGACGAGGAAGATCAAGAATTTCTCGATCAGTTTGTATTTTTTCCGACTGAGAATGAGAATGGCCACTAAAGAGATCAAAACCGCC
>CAYGBF010000159.1:0-2923 GCA_964348035.1 uncultured Eubacteriales bacterium
GAGATTCCCTTCCCCGATTCCCTCCATGATTTACTCCAGTTCTGGAGGGAAAGGATTTCCGTTTGAGTTTGAGGGTTTTCGTAACCGGAGCCACGGGTTTTGTCGGCTCACACCTCATCCAGTCCTTAAAATCGCCAGACTACCTGATTTATGGGACATCATACCCAGAAAGACCGGAAGAAGAGTTTAGCGAACACGGGATAGAAATGTCCTACCTCGACGTCCGATCCAGCAGGGATGTCTTCGAGGCGGTGCGAGAAATCCAACCCGAATGGATTTTTCATCTGGCGGCTGTCTCGAATGTCAAACATTCTTGGGAAAGGCGACAGGAGACGATGGAGACGAACCTGATGGGTTTCTTCTACCTTCTGGAAGCGATCAGGCAGTGCGCCCCCAAAGCAAAGACCCTTTTTATCAGTTCTTCGGATGTCTACGGCGTTTTAACGCCCCAGGAGGAACCTCTCCGTGAAGAGGATTCTTCACATCCTGTGAATCCCTATGCCTTCACCAAGATCAGCGGTGAATTGCTGAGTCATTTTTATTCTCGGATCGAAGGCCTGGATATCGTCATTGCCCGCTCTTTTCCCCACACAGGCCCTGGACAAACTCCGGATTTTGTCTGTTCGGATTGGGCTTATCAAGTAGCCCGCGTCGAGAAGGGACAGCAGCCGCCGTTGATAAGGGTCGGGAACTGCAAGATGAGAAGAGATTTCACCGATGTCCGGGATGTGGTCCACGCCTACACCCTTCTGATGGAGAAGGGAAGAAGCGGGGAAGTGTACAACGTGTCTTCCGGGAAAGCCGTCCAGCTCCAAGAAATCCTGGACCTTCTTCTTTCTTTTGCCAAGGAGAGAATAAAGGTCGAGGTAGACAGCCAGAAAGTCAGGCGGGTGGATATTCCTCTCCTCGTCGGCAACAATCATAAAATCAGGAAGGAAACGTCCTGGGAACCAAAAATTCCGTTAGCCCAATCCCTCCAGGATTTACTGGAATACTGGCGGAACAATATCTAACCAGGATGAATAACACAAATCCACAGACAGTCCCCGTTTATTGTTGCTTATCGGATGTTGAGTTCGAGTTGCCGATCCTGGGCTGTTTTCCTGCCTTTTTCGATCGCATCTAAGATCTCCGGCGTGACATCACCGGTCGGATAGACTCCGTCAAAACAGGCGCCGCAGAAATCTTTAAGATTTGTGTTCCCGAGCTGGACGGCCTTCTTGAGTGACTCGAGACTCTGGTAAATCACCTTGTCCGCCCCGATTTTTTTGGCAATCTGATCGAGGTTGGCATCTCGGGCAACGAACTCGACTTTCGTCTGCATATCGATACCGTAGACACAGGGAAATCTCCGGGGGGGGGAAAAGGAGGCAAAGTAGACCTTTTTCGCGCCACACCCGCGAACAAGTTGGATGATGGCTTTGGACGTGTTTCCTCTGACGATGCTGTCATCGACCAGAAGGACGTTCTTACCGGCCAACTCTGAGGTGATCGGGTTCAGTTTATGGCGGACTGAGGTCTTCCGGGCCTGATCGGCCGGCATGATGAACGTGCGTCCTATGTACCGGTTTTTGACCAGGGCTTCCCTGTATTTGAGGTTGAGTTTTCTGGCGATTTCGATGGCCGCATCCCGGGCCGAGTCGGGCACGGGAACGACAACATCGATTTTCAGGGCGTGCTTTTTTATCTCGTCGGCCAGGTAGCGTCCCAAGTGCACCCGGCAGTCGTAGACATTGACATTGTCGATGAGGGAGTCGGGGCGGGCAAAGTAAACCCACTCAAAAAGGCAGGGTGTGTGAGGGCATTGAGTGATTTTTTGGAGGTGGAGACGCCTGTTTTTGTCGATGAACAGAACCTCTCCCGCTTCCACGTCTTGGATGTGGGAGAAGTTCATGATGTTGAGCGAGACGCTCTCCGAGGCAATCCCGTATGAAGGGAGAGTCCCGTCATCCCGCCTTCCGAACACGAGGGGCTTGATACCGTAAGGATCTCTGAAGGCGACCATCCCTTGCTCAGCGATGTAGGCGACGATCGAATAGCCGCCTTTGACTTTTTTAAACACACCCTCCACGGCTTTGAACACGGTTTGGGGCCTGAGAGTTTTGGGTTTCTTCTCGACCAGTTCCTGAGCGAACACGTTCAGGATGGCCTCGACGTCGTTATCCGAGTTGAGGAGGCGGTGGTATTGGTCGAACAGGATTTTCTTAAGCTGGGGGTAGTTAATGACATTCCCGTTGTGGGCCATCATGATCCCGAACGGAGAGTTGACGAGAAAGGGCTGGGCGTCCTCTCCCCGCCCCCCCCCGACGGTGGGGTAGCGGGTATGGCCCAAGCCGATGTTGCCTCTCAGGCGGACGGTATGCTCGGCAGTAAAGATATCTCGAACCAAGCCGTTTCCCTTTTTGGTATGGAAACGGCCGTCATAGGTGATGATGCCCGCAGAATCTTGGCCTCTGTGCTGGACGGCAAGAAGGCCTTGATACAGATCTTTGAAGACATCATCGTTTCCGTATATCCCGACGATACCGCACATATCCGACCCACCTGACATTATAGAGGTTTTTTTTGAGGAAATGAAGCCGCGTTCGGGGATCTCTCCTTCAGATGAGGAGCTTGAGGCCTCGGAGGAGTTCCACGGAGGTAAGGGTAGCTGTGCCGAGTTTTCCGACCACGATGCCTGCCGCAGCGTTAGAAAGAATGGCCGCTTCCTTGATCGATGCTCCAGCCAGAAGAGCGAGAGCGGCCACGGCGATGACTGTGTCTCCGGCTCCGGTGACATCGTAGACTTCCCGGGCTGTGGTCGGGATATGGTAGGGCCGTTTCTCCTTTTCGAAAACCGTCATCCCTCGCTCTCCTCTCTTGAGGATGAGATACCGGGCCGAGATCCGTGATAGAATATTAGCTCCCGCCCGCTCCACATCAG
>CAYGBF010000160.1:0-2821 GCA_964348035.1 uncultured Eubacteriales bacterium
GATATGACTACCGATAAAGCCCGTTCCACCAGCAACGAGTGCTTTCAAGAATTCCTCTCGAATCAATCCATTCTTATATGATGCGGTTTCCCTTCTTTTTACTCCTGCTTCTCTTTCCGAGGGAGGTAAAAACCGGCTTCCCCTCCCACAGCCATTTCATGGCTATTGCGACCAGCTTTACGGTATTGCACAGACCGGCAAAAGCAACTACAGGCCCGGGATGCTTCTCAAAAAAACGAATCTGACTCAAAAACTTGATCAGTCTTATGGGAACGAGTCTCTTGGAGGTTAGCGAATACAGGCTAATCCAGAACCGATCGAGAGGTTGGCGCGGATGCTTCAAGCTGACGTACATTTGATCAAAGCTTTTCGTGGCCCGGCCTTCCACCTGGTCCTCAGCGATCAGTCCAGCCTTTAATGCTCTTCGGGTTAAGATGGTGTTTGGAAAGTACATGAGCGAAAACATGTGCATGTAAAACGGACGAGAAATCTTGAGCATCAGGTCCAAACCGTCCTTTTTGTCCTGCTCGGTTTCAAAAGGATTGTCGACGATGAGGTCATAGAATGGGACGATCTTCAATTCTTTCATTATCCGTGATGTCTCAATCAGCCTTGTATCCGAGACCGGACGTTCGAAAACCTTTTTCCGCACCCGCTCCGAACCGGACTGAATCCCGATCTCCACTCTCTCCAATCCTGCTTCCTTGAGCATTCTCATGATTTTTCGGTCAGTCGTGATCGGGTGCTGCATACAATGAAAAGGAAGAGAAACTTTACTCTTGTAGAGTTCGACAAACTCTTCCACCCATTCTGTATCCCAGGAAAACACCTCATCTATGAAATCAATCCTCCGCAACTTGGGAAAAAGTTCTCTCTGTGAGGTTATCTCTTCGAGCACATTCCCAACACTTCTTAACCGCACTTGGCTACCTTTACCCTTGTAGAGATCGCGGAAGATGCTGTTCGAACAATAGCTGCAATGATAGGGGCATCCTCGAGAGGTGAGGACATCCATGTTGAACGCTTGAAGGCCCGGATCTTGGGGGACGATATTTTCATCCTCGACAAAATACTTGTCACTGTTCCCATAATCGGGAAACGGAAGAGAATCGAGATCTTCAAACAAAGGGCGGATAGGATTCCTGTGGATCCTTCCGTCCTGCTTTATCCAGAGATTTGGGATATCCGTCACTGACCGCCTACTGGAAAGCCTGTGCGCCAATTCCAAGAAGGCCTGTTCCCCTTCCCCCAGACAAATCATATCAGCCACCTGGATGCTCTCTTCCGAGGCCACGGTGGCGTGCGTTCCACCCCAGAGAACAGGCTTATGCAGCTGGTGTTGGATTCTACGAGTTATTTCCTCTGCTATTTTCAGGAAGGACGAACGAACCCCTATCCCGACCAAATCTGGACTGATGTCATCAATCACCCCCAGCAATAGATCGAATTCCTTTGTGGTCGGCAATTGCATTAAATCGAGGGCAATATTCTTTTCTTTGAAGACGATCAGGCTGACGTCAAAACCATCTTTTTTTAGGGCCGCTGTCAAGTATCTGAGACCGATAGCACTGGAGGAATAGAGAGAGATCAGGCAGATATTGATTTTTTTTTCTTCAGACGAAGAATCGGAGTGTTGACCTTGAGGCTTAACCATATCACGCATCTGAGAAATAGTCCGGAAGGGAAAGGAATGATTTTTTAAATTATGGGACTCGCTCCCTTCTTGGCTGTCTGACGAAGGGTCGATAAGACGGGCTTCCTCTCTAACAGCCACCTGACCGCTATCAAACCCAGTTTAGCGGTGTTGGCAAAATCAGCAAACACGACAAGGAGTTTGGGATGCCTGTTAAAAAAAACACGGCGGCTCAACCAACGGATAAGGAATTTGGGGACGAAACTCTTAGATGTCAACGAATACAACGCAATCCAGAATTGATCGGCCTTAGGTCTCGGGTATTTCAGAGTCACAAACATCTGTTCGAATGTCTGTTCGGCCCGGCCTTCGACCTGATCCTTAGAGATAAGCTGAGCGGTCAAAGCCCGCCTGGTGATGATCGTATTCGGAAAAAAGATCAATGAAAAAACATGGAGATGGAAAGGACGCGGCAGCTTGAGCAGAAATTCTAAGCCCTGTTTTCGATCCTCCTCACTCTCGAAAGGATTGTCTACGATAAAGTCATAGAAAGGCACGATTCCCATCTGATTCAATAACCTGGAGGCCTCAAACAGACGTCTGTCTGAGACCGGTCTTTCAAAATATTCCTTCCGTATCCTTTCAGAGCCGCTCTGCACTCCCACTTCGACTCGCTCGAGACCGGCATCTCTCAACAACCGTAGAGTTTCCTGATTGACCATGTTTGGATGTTGGGCACACTGGAACGGAAGTTGAATCTCCTTGCTGTAGCGTTCGATGAACGAAGAAGTCCATTTCCTGTCCCAGGCAAAGACTTCATCGATGAAATCGATCCTCCGTAAATTTGGAAATCGATCCTTCAAGGCATGAATTTCCTTCATAACATTCTCTACGCTTCTCCTTCTGATCCGAGGGCCCTTCCCATCATAAAGGGAATTGAATATGCTGTTACAGCAGTAGGAGCAGTGGTAAGGACATCCTCGGGAGGCCAGGATGTTGAGGTTGTAAGTCTGGAGAACCGGATCACCAGAGGATATCTGACCGTTTTCGATGAAATACGTATTCTCATCACCGTAGTCGGGGAAAGGCAAACTGTCCAAATCCTGAATCAAGGGACGAAGTTCATTCTTGATGATATGACCGTTCTTCCTTATCCATAGATTTCTGATGTCCGTATAATCCTGAGAA
>CAYGBF010000161.1:0-3903 GCA_964348035.1 uncultured Eubacteriales bacterium
AAGCTGTTTTTTCTCGGAAGAAGAGACGTGGACATACATTTCTACAGTCTTGAGGTCCCTGGCCATTAAAGCCAGCGGTTTCGTCTGTCGCTCCTTGATCTTTCTCAGCCGGAGAACAGCCTCGCGATTCAAGGCGTCACACACCAGATGAAACCCACCCAATCCTTTAACGGCTAAGATTTTCCCTTTCTTGATAAGCGTTGCGGCCGCCTCGATCCCCCCTTCAACAGCCTTCCCAGACTTTGCCTCATGCAGCTCAACATGAGGTCCGCATACCGGACAGGCCACCGGTTGGGCATGGTACCGCCGGTCTAAGGGATTTTCGTACTCTCGCCGGCAGTCCTCACACATCTCGAAGGTGTCCATCGTGGTCTGATTCCTGTCGTAGGGGAGTGAGCGGACGATGGTGTAGCGGGGGCCGCAGTCCGTGCAGTTGATAAAAGGATAGCTGAATCTCCGGTCTTCAGGTGCCATCATCTCTTTCCGGCAGGCGTCGCAGATGGAAATATCCGGAGAGATAAAAACAAAGCTTTCCCCCTCCTTAGACCTTTTGATTTCGAAATCCTCGAGGTTTTTAAAAGCAGCGCTTTTCTTGGAGATCTCTTCAATCTGCGATAACGGCGGTTTTTGTTTGTCCAGGGCTTCGAGAAAGTCCTTGAAATCTGTCTCCCTTTCTGTTTCGAGGTGGATTTCGACCCCAAACCCGATGTTTTTGACCCAGCCCTTATACCCCAATTCCTTGGCTATCCGGTAGATAAACGGCCGGAATCCCACCCCCTGAACAACACCGAAAACTCTGATATCCAGGGCAGAGGGGGAGGCTTTGGTCATGAGCGTTTATCTCCGACTGTATTCACACCCACAGTAATCCTGCCGGTAGAGTCCGTGGGCTTTACTCATTTCGACACTTTTTGTGAAGCCATCTTTTTTCTTGAAATCGGCCGCCAAAAACTCAAGGCCGTATCTCCGGGCAAACATCTGTCCCTGGCGGTTGAGGACATCGGCCTTTTTCCAGGGGCTGAGGCTCATGACCGTGGTGAAGACATCAAACCCGAGTTCGGCCGCTTTCTGGGCGGTTTTATCCATCCGCCAGGCATAACAGATATCGCAGCGTCGTCCTTTTTCTGGCTCATCCTTGAATTTTTCTGTGAGCTTGGACCATTGTTGGCTGTCGTATTCTCCCTCGATCAAGTTGATGCCGAGAGTTTTGGCCACTTCTCGTGTTTCTTCCAACCGTAAGTCATATTCTTTCCGGGGATAGATGTTGGGGTTGTAGAAGAAGCCGCTGACCTCATACTCGTCCTTGAGAAGTTGAAGGACATACAACGCATCGGGCGCACAACAAATATGCACCAACATCCTCGGTTTCATGACTATTTATTGTAAAGAGATAAGGGGAGGGAGTAAAGAGCAGGCTCATGATCCACTGTCCCTCTCCGGTCATTCCTGCGAAGGCAGGTACAGGCACAGGCTCCGGCTGGAATGACAAGGGGAACGAGGATGACGGGAGAGGGACACAGGAATGACGGGAGTTTTTATTTTACAAATTATTTATCTGGTCTTCGATTTCGACGATGCGCTGGTTGGCGCGGTCGATCTGGGAATAGAAAATCAGGAGGCTATTATGTTCCTGCCTGTGTTTGTCCATGTTTTTTCCCAAATTCTCGAACAGCGGGTCCTTCTTGGCTGTGACATTCTTCATCTTTTCTTGGAGTCTCTCCCTGTTTTTTTCCCACTCCCTTATTTCCTTCAGGATGTGATGTCTCTTTTTCCGTGCTTCCTCTTCGATTTTCTTCTTAGTTTTTTCGATGACATCGATCCTAGTCTGGATGTTTTCTTGGCTGCGTTTGATCTCTGTTTCTTCATCCTTAAGCCCTTGAAGCTCCAGTTTTAATTTACTCTTCATCTCCTTGGCATCGGCTATTTCTTTTTCGAGATCGGCCTTTTGAGAGTCCTTATCCTCCGTAGTCAGCGAGGTGTTCTTTTCCATTTTTTTTATCTGCTTCTCTGCAGCCTTGATTTTCTTTTCGGCCTCGGTCTCAGCCTTATCAACCTTTTCCATCTTGAGATTGAGGACTTTTTTCTCTTCTTTGACCTCATCCAGTTTTTCCTCGTGCGGCACCTTCTCTTCCTCCTGTGTTTTGACCTTTTCCTCGAATTCGCGTTTGGATTCTTCCAGGTTGAGCCGGAGGGTTCCGACTTTGGAGCTCACCTCTTCCAATGCGCTTTCGATATTTTCCCTTTCCTTCTCGAGTTTGTTCAGTTCATTCCGTATCTTTTCGCTTCTTTCCGGAAAGATATCTTCCTTCCAGGCTTTTTCTCCCATTGTTCTCAGAAGCTCATCTTTCATCCGCTTTTCTCTCCTGAGTTTGGCCATGAGGCGCATCTTAACAAATTTGATCTTGGTCCGGAAGAAGAAGGTGTTAAGGCGCTGTCGCAAATCCTTATCCCTGAGAAAAATGAACATAACCAGCAGTAAAATGACACACAGAAGAAGCCAGAATATCCAGAAGGGAAGACCTTCCCCACCCTGGGGAGGAGGCTGGGAGGAGAACAGGCTGGCAAAAAATGATTTCATTGTTCCGGCAAGTATGCCCTAAAACTTATCTCTTTAGGCGCTGATTGTCAATCCTTTTCTGGGTTTTTCCAGGGGTGGAAGTGGGTATAAAGAAGGGACAGAGAAGGGAAAAAAATGTCATTCCTGCACAGGCAGGAATCTAGAACAAAAAAACCTATCATTCCAGCGGAGCCTGCACCTGTGTAGCCTGCACCTGCGCAGGCAGGTGACAGGTGGCTGGAATCCAGGCTTGTTCCTGCGGAAGCAGGAAACCAGGATTAAGAAAAGATTCTTCTCTATATGGGACTGGGTTCCTGCCTCCGCAGGAATGACAGGAGAGAAGATGATGATTTTATTTACTTCTTACCGCCTGTTTTGATCCCAGAAAAGATTCCCTTGATGTTTGCTGGTCTTCCCTTGATTATTTTTCTTTTGTCTGCTGTGATGCGTTTTGAAGAAGCATGATTCTGGATGGACCATTCGATTAGATACAGAGCGGCCGGGAGGTTTTCCTGGAAAATCGGTTGAATCTTATCCTCAGCATTGAAGAAACCTCCGTGCAGCTCATCGATCGGAGGAAGCTCGATTGTGAAGGCTGGGATGTTGTGGACTCCCAGGGCCCAATCGGTCGTATCGCCGTTTGTAAAATACAGAGAACTTCCCGCAGGTCCGAAAGCATAAACAGTCCCGTTGACCGACTCCATAAGACCGGACATCTCTGAGGCCATCTCGAACAGGAGATCATCCATGGCTGAGCGATCGTTCGTGTAACCCCAGGGATAAAGGATGACTTGAGAGTAGTTGTGGTAGGAGACAAGAGCTTGGATGTTTTTGCCCGGGAAAAAATCACGGATGGTTCGTGTTTCCGGCTCCGAAAAAGGTCCTGACCCTCGATACACACCAGAGAGAGGATTGGGGCTCGAACCCTCGTCGTCGAGGCCCCACATGAAGTCATAGTTCCGGTTGGGATCGACCCCGTAAGTCCCATCGCCGTTGTCGCGTCTGTTTTTCCGCCAGTAGCGGTAGAAATGGATGGAGTACTCCAGCCCATCCGGGTTGAGAAGGGGGACTATCCAGACTTGGCTCTGGTCGATGAGATTCCGGACTTCGGCGTCTGAATCATAATGTTCGAGGAGATACTCGGCCAAGAGGAGGGGCACCTCGACCGAAATCCACTCCCGGGCATGGTGGCAGCCGATAAACAGGACATCGGCCTCATTTTCTTCAACTGTGGCGTTGTCGCTTATCTTAATCGCATATATATTCCGGCCTTCAAGACTTTGGCCGATAACATCCAGTCGAGCCAGCTGAGGATAAGCCTCTTCGAGGGCGATGAGTTCTTGCTC
>CAYGBF010000162.1:0-8009 GCA_964348035.1 uncultured Eubacteriales bacterium
TAGAGTCAACTGTTCAGGATTCAGTTGCTGATAGGCTAAAGAGATATGATCAAGCTAGAGTCAGCCGATCGTGGGCCAATACCAGCAATCCCTGAATTGGAATGCCATAAGGACATACCGCCTCACACTTACCGCTGCATTGCCTGCAGTGGTCGGCTTTCGGAGCTATCAGGGAAGCATACTTGAGCATGGCCTCTTTCTCTCGTCCTTGGGCGATAAAATAGTGGTTGTAACGCATGATCGTGTTGACAGGAACATTCTCCGGACATTCGGGCTCACACTCTCCGCAGGCATGTCGGCAGTAGCTGAAGCTGCATCCTTGATTGTAGGCATTGAGTTTCTGAGCATCCAAAGCAGTGAAATCTGATCCTGAAAGCGGGATGCACGCGTCGATGTCGTCGAAGTTCCGGATTAAACAACACACTGTGTTGACATCAGGGTTGTTAAGCGCCCATTTAACGGCCGCTTGACGGATTTGTGATTGATTCTCGAGGTTATTCTTTTTAATGAAAGGCTGAGCCTTATCTACCCGTGCCTTCAACCTATCCAGTGAAGCCTGAGCTTCCTGGCTGACTTCCTTGCCCTTTTTTCGCATCCTTTCCACCCGGCTTTTTTGGCCGATATAGGCGACAATCGGGTTGACCTTCATCAATGTGGTGCCGATGTTTTTTTCTTTGCAAACCTTTAAGACTTTTGCCCCGTTGTTGTCGTTAAGAAAATTATAGGCCATCAAAAATACATCGAAACGTCCGTCATCTGCGGCCGCCAGAAGCACCTCTTCCATCGGCACTTTTGGAGCACGTGGGTGGCTGACGCCGTGGTTCGACATACCCACATAGCGGAGGCGCCCTTGGGCTTTCAGTTCATCCATTGCGGCATGGAATCCTTCGGTTTTCATCGTCTCCACGTCATGACAAGAATGAATCATCATGCAGTCGACGTAATCCGTGTTTAAGCGCTCGAGGCATTTTCTGGCCCGTTCTAAAAATCCCTGTTTGCTGATATCTTTTTTAATCTCGAGTTTGGTCGTGATGAACAAAGATTTTCTATCCCGGCTTTGGATCGCCTGACCGATGATGTGCTCGTTTTGATAGCCCTCGGCTGAATCGACATAATTAACACCCGCGTCGAACACCGCGTTGAGAAGGCCCACGTCCCCACAATACCCGGAACTGATATCCGAAACTTTAAACCCGGTCCGCCCCAGCGTCCTGTAGGCTTTGATCTTGGGCTGGGATTCGGCTTTGTTATCCTTGGTTGCTGCTAATTTGGATTTGGGAAGAATGCCCGCGCCGAAAGCTCCGATGGCCGAAGTCGTTAAAAACTTCCGGCGATTCATGGCGCTCTTCTTCATAATACCTCTCTCCTTCTGTCAATTTTGCGAAAACATTTGGGGAATTTTATCAGTTGACCCAGGACTTGTAAATAAAATATTTATTATTTGATGTCGTCAAATATATGGAAGGAATAGGGGGTGTCAGCGATTTGTGAATTTGTCCTTAGCTCATAAAACCCGGCTCAAAGCTTTCCTTCTTCCTTAAGACGGAGGATGAGAGGATCCTCTTGGCCAACCTCTTCCCACGCCTTCCGGCGGAGAACGCAGGAGGAACATTCCTGGCAGGGGATTTCTTGTCCCGCGTAGCAGGAAACCGAGCAGGAAAAGTCAGCACCGAAGGAAAGCCCCTGTCTGATGATTTCCGATTTCTTCATGTTCACGAAGGGGGCGAGGATCCTGAATTTATTTTGGCTCGAGGAGGCCTTGGTGCCGAGGTTTATGGCCTTTTCCATGGCCTCGACGAATTCCTGACGGGTATCAGGATAATCCGGTGAATCTATGACGTTGAAGCCGCAGACGATATCCTGTATTCCCTCCACTTCGGCCCAGGCTGCAGCCAGGGAGATGAAGATTCCGTTCCGGAACGGGACATAGGTCAGAGGAGGCCCAGGCTCAGAAGCCTCTACGTATCCAGGAACAGGACGGCTTAAATCCGTCAAAGCCGATCCTCCGATCTGGGCCAGGTCAACTTTAAGGATTCTGTGCGGGATTCCGATCTTTCGCGTGAGGGACTGGCTCATCGTGATCTCTATCCTGTGACGCTGACCGTAGTCAAACGTCAATGCCTGGACCGTTTCATATTTCTCGAGAGCCCAGAAGAGAGCCGTTGTGGAGTCCAGTCCACCCGAGAAAAGAACGACGCAGGTGCTCATGATGAGAGATCTCTGCCTGATGATAAAAGAGTGGACTCTTTTTTTCAAGGTGGTTGATGAGCCTCCCGCATAAAATGACACTTTACTTTGTTCGTTTGTTTGTGCCATCCTATACATCTAAAATCAGGACTGGGATAGGGTCAACATGGAAGAAGAGTCCAAGAAAAACAAAGACACAAAACATCTCGAGAGAGCCTTCGAGCTTCATTCCTGGGCCTCTAAGGGACAGGACGTCACTGTCCGCGACGATCAGTACGGATTTCCGTGGCTTCTGGATTCAGCCAGAATCAGTCGGAAGAGAGGCCACAGGTTTCGCTTGGTCGATTCAGGCAAGCTCGGTAGTTCACAGATGGAGTGGTTGGCCGAAGCCGGTGCTGATATTTACACTTCGGATAAGGCTAGGCCCGAGGCCTTCGAGCTTGACCTCTTGATCCGAGCTTGCCGAAGGGCAGGATCTATCGTAACCTACTTCCAGAACGGCCCTCTCGAACAGGCGGATGGGGACAAAGAAAAGCAGCCCCCTCTCTTTTCTAAGCTTTTAGACCTTGCCCGAAGCGGCCTGTATATTCATCTGACCAACAAGACCGAGAAGCGCGAATTTTCACACCTCAACACCCTAGCTCATGCCTGCCAGAAGGGAGAAAGTTGGCTGGTCTATTATCATCATGGCCAGTTAGAATCCGAGCTGGAAGAACTTGCCCGGAACAGAGCCTGGATTCACATGTCTGATGGGAGTATCAAAGGAGAAGAAGACGCTGCTCTCCTCCTAGACATCATAAAATCCGCTCGATCGGCGGGGACCAACGTCGCTCTTCATCTCGATAAGGGTATAGAGAACCCACTGCTCATGGATGTAGTGAAATCAGGAGCCTTTGTTCTGTTCGACCTCACACATCTGGAGGAGGCCTTGCCTCTTAGGGGCGCCAAAGGGCTGGATTTCAGGGCCTATTATCTCTATCCCCACTTTCTGCCCCGCTAGAAAAAAGGGGGACGGGTCTATTTTTCCCTTCCCGTCATCCCCGTGCAGGCAGGGATCCAACTTGTCCCTGCGAAGCCTGTGCCTGCGGAAGCAGGGATCAAACTCCTTTTTCTCTTGCCCCCTTTTCCCTTTAAAAAGAAATAAGCATCGGCTATAATAGCTTATCTTATTCCAGAATAGGGTCCATTCCTGAGGAAGATGACGCTATTCCCGGATGAAATTCGAAAAAATAACGAATAACAGACGCATAGGTTAGAGTTATCATGACGAATCAATCGAGCGATGCCTTGGAGTCTCTCCACAGGATAAAAGAGGCAGAAAAAAAAGCCCGGGAGCTTATCGAAGATACCAGGAAAAATAAAACCTCCAAGATCATCCAGGAGGCTCATGAAGAAGCCCAGAAGGTCAAAGAAGCCGCACTCGCCAAAACACGAAAAGAATCAGAAAAAAAGAAAAAGGCCGTAATCGAGAAAGCCGCAGCCGAGGCCGAAAAAATTCGCCAGGACGCCGAAAAAGAGGCTGAAAAACTCAGCCGACACGTGGAATCCTTGATGCCCGAGGCCGTCAAAAAAGTTTCCGGACAGATAAGGCAGCATCTGAAAGGGAGGTCGGTTTAGTCCATGGCCATCGCCCGAATCGAAAGAATCCAGATTCTCGCCCATACGAGCGTCCAGGAGGAACTGCTCTCCTCTCTGCAGGAGGAAGGATTCGTTCAACTGGAGAGGGCCAATCATGAAGACCTTCAGCTCGGTCGCTCGGCACCGGAGTTGTCGGATGTCGACCACAGGCTCCATCGCCTTTCTCGAGCCGTAGATTTTCTCTTGTTCTGGGAAGACAAGGGGTTTACCAAAAAGCTTTTTGCCCAGAAGCCTCAGCTCCATTGGGGGCGGAGAGAAGACGTCCTGGAATCTGATTACATGGAAATTGTGGAAAAGATCGAGGAAATCGAGAAGGTGAAAACGGAGTTTCTCTCGGAGATAAAATTTTTAGAAAAAGAAAAGGAGTTCCTCCTTCCCCTCCGGAATCTAATCCTTCCGGTAAAATCTATCGGACCGACCAAAACCACAGGTCTTCTACTCGGACGGATGCCTCTATCGCAGTGGGCCTCTTTCCAGGAAATGATCGAGGACCAACCGTTGTGGTGCGAGGTCATCGACCAGGATAAACGGAACGTCCTCCTCCTCCTGATCTACATGAAATCTGAGAGATCCATCATCGATCAGACTTGTCGGGAGTTGAACATGACTCCTATCGTATTCTCGGAAGCTATGTTGGAACTGGCCCATGATCAGGACCGAGTGGAGGATGTCATCGCGAAGATCAGGGCGGAAATTGAAGTCAGACAGAAAAATCTTAAAGAGATAGAAACAAAAAGCCAGAGTCTTTGTGAACACCGGGATAAGCTGATGTTCGTCTACGATGTTCTCCTGAATGAACGGGAGAAAATGCGCTCCTCCCGGTTGCTGGGCGAGACCGATAGTGTTTTCTTTCTGGAAGGCTGGGTTCCCTCCTCTGATCTGGGAAAGCTCCAAGCGAAAATAAAGCCGTTCGAGGATCTGGTGGAACTCCAATCCCGTCCTCCTCTTCCAGAAGAAGAGCCCCCGGTGATCTTGGAAAATCCTCGAGGGGCCACACCGTTCGAGGTGGTCACCAAGCTTTACGGCTTGCCCCTTCGAGGGACTCTTGATCCGACCCTCTTTTTAGCCCCGTTTTTTTTCCTGTTCGTCGGCCTATGCGTCAGCGAGGCTGGTTATGGCATTTTGGTGGCCTTAGCGAGTTTACTGTTCATCAAGTTCGCCAAGCCTAAAGGAGGCCTTCTTCTCTTCCTGAAGCTGCTCGCCCTCCTGGGAGTTTCAACCGTCATCCTGGGAACCCTGGTCGGCGGTTGGTTTGGCTTCCCGATCCGAAAACTCATGATCCTGGATCCTCTCCAAGATCCTCTGACTTTTCTCATCCTGGCTCTTGCCCTGGGGTTCATCCAGGTCTGGTTCGGAACTCTCCTCAACTTGATTAACGGTCTGATAAATAAGAACTACCTTCAATCCATCGCGGTCCAAGGGGGATGGCTCCTCCTCCTGCCCAGCCTTGTTTTGTACCTTTTGAAAAAGGGCTCTGTTTGGGGAATCCTGGCCCTGGTCGGAGCAGCGGGTATCGTTTTTTTTGCCGCTCCCAGCCGGAATCCATTGGCCCGGTTTTTCGGCGGCCTTTACAGTCTTTATGACATCTCTCGGTATCTGGCCGATATCCTTTCCTACTCGCGCCTCTTAGCCCTGGGCTTGGCCACTTCTGTCATCGCCATGGTGGTCAACACCCTGTGCCAGACCGCGCTCGAGATCCCTTGGCTGGGATGGCTGTTGGCGGCGCTGATTTTTATCGGAGGGCATCTTTTCAACTTGGGGATAAGCTTTTTGGGTGGCTTTGTCCATTCCCTGCGATTGCAGTTCGTCGAATTCTTCAGCAAGTTCTTTAAATCTGGCGGAAAACCATTCAAGCCGCTGGCGCTCGAAAGCAAATACATCGAATTTATTTAAATAGATCTGTCTAGAACATGAGGAGGTGACAACAATGGTTTTAGGATTGACCATAGCCATATTAGGAGGAGCCCTGGCGGCGATCCTGGGCGGCATCGGTTCGGCCATCGGGGTGGGCCTGGCCGGCCAGGCGTCGAGCGGTGTCATGAGTGAAGATCCCGAGAAATTCGGCAGCCTTCTTCTTCTCGTGGCTCTTCCGGGAACCCAGGGAATTTATGGATTCTTGAGTGCGTTTCTCGTCATCTTGAAATTAGGCCTGACCACAGCCACTGCGGCCACTCTTTCGAGCGCCCAGGGCTGGCAGATCCTTATCGCCTGCCTACCGGTGGCTTTTGCTGGGCTTGTTTCCGGAATCCATCAGGGTAAGGTCTGTGCCTCTGGCGTCTACATGGTTGCCAAACAACCCAAAGACCTGATGAAACCCGTCATCATGGCTGCCCTGGTCGAGACCTACGCGGTCTTGGGACTTCTGATCACCATCCTGCTCCTCAACGGCATCAAGCTGGGATAAAACATGAGTCTTGAGAAGATCCTCCAGAGAATCCAAGATGATGCCAAAGCCGAGACGGCGAGAATCATCGCCGAAAGCCGAAAAAAAGCAGAAGAGATAAAGGAAAACACTCGCAAGGAGGTCCTAGAGCTCTCAGAAGCTCTCAAGAGTGAAATAGAGCGAGAGGCCGAGCTCGAAGCGAACCGGCTCATAACCAAAGCCCGATTGGAGGGGAAGCTCAAGCTTCTCAGCCGAAAGAAAGAGTTGATCGAACAAGTCCTGGAAAGAGCTTTTCAGGGAGAAGACCTTATACAAAAAGGATTAAAAAAAGAGGTCATCCTCAAGCAGGGGCGGCGGGAAGAATCATTCGATCAGGAGAAGCTGAAGGAGGAACTCCGGCCTCTTCTGGAAGGATACATCGTCGAGGTCCTGAACTTATGAAAAAACCTTCCCGACTCTCTTATGCCTTTGCCGTGGGACGGATCCGGGCCTTGGAGAGAACATTAATCTCCAGTGCGGTATTCAGGGAAGCGGCCGAAGAGAGAGAGCTCACCGCAGCGATGAAGGTCCTTTTCGATGCTGGGCAATTCGAAGACACTATACTCAAGGTTTCCGATTCTGATGAGCTGGACGATTTGCTCGTGGAGGAAGACGCAAAAATCTACACCATGATGAGAGAACTTCTCGAAGAACAGGAAATTCTGGACATCATCACTCAGGAGTCTCAGCCGGACAGAGTTTTAGGCCTGGCTGAGGAATCAGGGTATGCTTTTATCAGGAATTATCTGAAGCATAAAATCGACTTGGGCAACCTAAAAATATTATTAAGAACCAAATACGCTGGACTCCCAACAGAGGCCTTCGAACGGCTGATCATGAGCGGAGGATTCTTGGATGATGACATCTTTTTTCGAAGTCAAGAATTAAGCTTTCAAGAAATAGGAGATACGATTAAAACCTCCCCCTATCTGAATCTCTGGGATACAGCAACCGACGCTCTGGAGGAACTCGAGACGTTCGTGCCTCTGGAGCGCGGCATCGAGGATTTTTTGACGGAGTATCTGCGGAAGGCCAAGTATATCGTTTTCGGACCCGAGCCTGTGTTTGCTTATGTTCTGGCCAAGAGGAGGGAATTGAGCCTGGTCAGACTCGTGGCCGTGGGCAAGCTCCAATCTATACCGGTGGAGACTTTGAAACAGAGAATCAGTGAAACCTATGTTTGATAAAGTGGCTATCGTCGGCGAATCAGATCTCGTTTTTCCCTTCAGAGCGCTGGGCGTAAGAATCTTTTCTCCGAAGAGTGTGGATGAGGCCAGAGAAATCCTCGCCGAGATTGAGAGAGAAAATTTTGCCCTGTGTTTTTTACACGAAAGCCTCTTCGAAGCTTTAACGGAGGAGAGAGAAATCCTAGCTCAGAAATTCTGCCCCGTGGTAGTCGGGTATTCGGATTACCGTAAGATCACAGTCTATTTAGAGAAAATGATGAGAGAGATGGCCATAAAAGCCACGGGTTCGGATTCGTTAGTCAAGAGAAGAGGGAAAAATGAAACAAGGTAAAATCATAAGAGTCGCCGGTCCCCTAGTCGTGGCCTCTGGATGTCTGGGAGCCAAGATGTACGACATGGTCAAGATCGGTGAACTGGGCCTTATCGGAGAGATCATAGAGCTGAGAGAAGACATGGCGTTCATCCAGGTCTATGAAGACACGACCGGAATCGGCCCGGAAGAGCCCGTCTTCTTAACCGGAAAACCCCTGAGCGTGGAGTTGGGACCCGGCCTGATGAGCGCTATCTATGAAGGT
>CAYGBF010000163.1:0-4864 GCA_964348035.1 uncultured Eubacteriales bacterium
CCACACTCTTCTTAGGATATTTGTTATTATTCTGATAAAATGAATTACCCAATCATCAGCATCATCACGTTCTTGCCGCTGGCAGGGGCCGTCATCCTCATCTTCATCAACAAGGAAAAAAGGAGCCTGCTCCTCAATTTTTCCTTGGTCATCGCCCTCATCACTTTTATAATCTCGCTTCTTTTATATTTTAACTTCAACTCCCAGACACCCGATCCTCAGTTTGTCGAAAAAGCGAACTGGATTGGTTACGGGATCAACTACCACGTTGGGATCGACGGGATAAGCCTTTTCCTCGTCCTCCTGACAACCTTGCTCATGCCGATCGCCATCCTCTCCTCCTGGACCTACATCCAGAAACGGGTCAAGGAATACCTGATCTTCATGCTCCTGCTGGAGACGGGAATCATCGGCGTTTTTGTCTCCCTCAACCTGTTCCTGTTTTACGTTTTCTGGGAAGCCATGCTCATCCCGATGTATTTCCTGATCGGGGCTTGGGGTGGTCCGCGGCGGATCTATGCCACGTTGAAATTTGTCCTGTTTACCATGCTGGGAAGCCTGCTGATGCTGGTGGCGATTTTTGTCCTGTACACTACCTATTTCAAGGCCACAGGAGTTTATTCGTTCAACCTGTTCGATTACTACAAACTCATCCTCAACCCGAGCGTTCAGATCTGGCTTTTCCTAGCCTTTGCCCTGGCGTTTGCCATAAAAGTCCCGATGTTTCCGTTCCATACCTGGCTTCCGGACGCTCACGTGGAAGCCCCGACAGCCGGTTCTGTCATCCTGGCGGCCGTACTGCTGAAAATGGGCGCTTACGGGTTTCTCCGATTCGCCTTTCCTATGTTCCCGGACGCCCTGGAGAGGTTCCTGCCGCTCTTGTCTATTCTAGCTGTGATCGGGATTATCTACGGTGGCCTGATGGCGCTCATCCAGAAGGACGTTAAATCGCTAGTTGCCTATTCCAGCGTTAGCCACATGGGCCTGATTATGCTGGCCATATTCGCCCTCAACCTGGAGGGAATAGAGGGCTCCATCTACCAGATGCTCAACCACGGGTTGAGCACCGGAGCGCTGTTTTTGATCGTCGGGATTCTGTACGAAAGAGCCCATACACGGTTGATCAAAGACTTCGGTGGCGTCAGCAAGCAGATGCCCGTATTCTCGGCTCTTTTTCTGATCTGTATGCTGTCTTCGGTCGGTCTCCCTGGCCTTAACGGGTTCGTTGGTGAGGTTCTCTGCCTATTCGGAGTGTTCAAAGCGAATAAGCTGATGGCCATCCTGGGTGTGACTACGGTTATCTTGGCAGCAGGGTATCTCTTCTGGATGTTCCAGAGAGTGATGCAGGGACCTATCACCAACGAAAAGATTCTCTCCTTCAAGGATGTTAATAAAAGAGAGATTGCCTTCCTCCTCCCGATCATCATCCTGATGTTCTGGATGGGCATCTATCCGAAGCCCTTTTTGAGGAAGATGGATGCCTCGGTCACTCATCTGCTTAACAAGGTGAGTCATCGAGAACGGGTTTTTCTCGAAGCATAGCAGGATAAGGGATTAGCCACAGAAATTAAGAAGGCCATGGAAAACGTCGAGCCTGAGAAGGTGGAGGAAGGAAAAAGATGAGCAGCTTATTGGCCCTCCTTCCTCTTCTTGTGATCGTCGTCGGTGGCCTTGAAGTTTTGCTGCTCGATGTCTTCTTGAAAAAAGAAAACAGGAGTTACCTTGCCTATGTCTCCCTCTTCGTCCTGATCGTGACGGGAACCATCTGTATCCTATTCTGGAACAAGAGCTATTCGTACTTCGATAAATACCTGGTCCTCGACAACTTCTCCCTGTTCTTAACACTCATCCTCCTTATCGCAACGGCTTTTGTGGTGCTGCTTTCGATCAAGTACATCGTCCTCCAAGACACAAACTACGGTGAATTCTTCGCTCTTCTTCTGTTTGCCCTTTCCGGGATGATGATCATGGTCTCCAGTTCGGATTTCCTGGTTATCTTCTTGGGTCTGGAAGTTTTGTCTATTTCCAGTTATGCATTGGCCGGCTTAAGGCGGAAAGATGAAAAATCCTCAGAAGCCGCCGTCAAGTATTTCCTCCTCGGAAGCTTTGCCAGTGCCTTTCTGGTCTACGGCTTAGCTCTGCTTTACGGGGCTTCTAGAACAACGGCCATCCCAGCTATCATAGATACTTTCAAAGTAGAGGCCAACTTTGGTGTAATGGCTCTTGTCGGCCTGGGCCTGGTCATCATCGCCTTCGGGTTCAAGATTGCCGTCGTACCCTTCCACATGTGGACACCAGATGTCTACGAAGGGGCGCCCACACCGATCACCGCCTTTTTCTCTGTCGGTCCCAAGGCGGTGGGCTTTGCGGTGTTGATAAGGCTGTTCTATCCCTACTGGAGAGTGGCTCTGGATACACAGGCCGTATTCTGGCTGCTTTGGGTAATCAGTGTCTTGACCATGGTTGTCGGGAATTTTGTCGCTCTGCGGCAGACCAACGTCAAGAGAATCCTCGCCTATTCAAGCATCGCTCACGCCGGTTATCTCCTGATTGCTATCCTCGCTCAAGACAGCGGCAGTCTAGTTTTCTACCTCACCGTGTATCTGTTCATGAACATCGGCGCCTTCGCCGCGGTTATGGCTCTGAGCAAAGAAAACAAGGAATACCTGGAGCTCAAAGATTACGCAGGCGTGGGATTTAAGTATCCGTGGATCGGGGCCACCTTTGCCATCTTTCTCCTCTCGCTGGCCGGGTTTCCTCCGACGGGTGGTTTTTTAGCCAAGTTCTACGTTTTTGTCGGAGCGGTCAGACAGGGGCTCGTCCCGCTGGTGATCATCGGCGTTCTGGCCAGCCTCGTGTCAGTCTTTTATTATCTGCGGATTATCGTCTACATGTACATGAGAGAGCCCGAAGTAGAGATTGAAATATACGCCGAAAACCCCGCCCTCTTCCTCGTCCTCTTCCTCTGCCTGTACGGAGTCCTTCAGCTGGGTTTATTCCCTGGAAACATACTGATTCTCGTCCAACAGGCCGTGAGGTCTCTTCCCCTCCTCTGATTGATGCTTAATTAAGACAGGTCCTGCCTAAAGGCTAGTTTACCAGTCTAAACTCAGTGCATTAGTTGAATAAAAAAAGACTGGAGTAGGACGTAAGCCGAATTCTGTTCCTGCTGGAATCCTGCAGGGGTGGTTATTCATCTGCCCTCGATTGCTCGAGGGAATAAGCGACCTACCCGCCCCTCGAGACGGGCCGTCTCAACTGGGGCCAATTTGGTCTTGCTCCGGATGGGGTTTACCGCGCTCCTGGTGTCACCACCAGGACGGTGAGCTCTTACCTCACCTTTTCACCCTTACCCAATGATGTGCTTCAGCATTCAGGGGGCGGTTTGTTTTCTGTGGTACTTTCCTCCGATTGCTCGGAGTCGCTGTTAGCGACCATCCTGCCCTGCGGAGTTCGGACTTTCCTCCCCTCACTTCTTTTTAGAAGAAGAAGGAGCAACCACCTCGCCTACTCCAGTCTTTATCTTTATACCATAATGCTCCAATTTTTTGTAGAGGTTGGAGCGGGGTGTGTCGATCTTGCGAGCTGTCTGGGAAATATTCCAGTTGTTCTCCTCGAGTTTAGAGAGGATATATTCTTTTTCTGCAAGATCCCGGAATTCTTTTAGACTCTTTACCTCTTTGGCATCCGGAAAATAAATCTGTGTTTCGCCTCTAATCTGCTCCGGGAGGTCTTTCATTTTGATCGTATCGCCTTCGGTCATGATGATCAGCCGTTCCACAACGTTTTTCAGTTCCCGGACATTTCCTGTCCACTGATACTTTTTCATAGCCTCGATGGCGTCTGGGGCAAACCTCTTGGGTTTAAAATTGTTCTCTTCAGCATAAAGCTGGCAATAATACTCAATGAGGAGAGGAATATCTTCCTTTTTCTCTCTCAGCGGAGGCGAATACAAGGGGACGACGTTCAGTCGATAGAAAAGGTCTTCCCGGAATGCTCCCTCTTTAATTTCATGCTTCAGATCCTTGTTAGTGGCCGCTATGACCCTCACATCGACCTTGTTGATTTTACTCGATCCGACTTTTTGGACCTCACCTTCCTCGAGCACGCGGAGGACTTTCGACTGCGTCTTCAGGCTCATATCCCCCACCTCATCCAGGAAAATCGTTCCTCCATCCGCCAGTTCAAATTTTCCTGCCTTTTTCTCCGTCGCTCCCGTAAAGGCACCCTTCTCATGTCCAAATAGCTCACTCTCGATGAGTTCTTCCGGGATGGCGGCGCAATTCACTTGGATGAACTTTTCCTTGGCCCGCAGGCTGTGGCTGTGGATGGCCCGGGCGATAAGCTCTTTCCCTGTTCCGCTCTCGCCGTGGATAAGGACAGTGGCGTTGGTTGGAGCCGTCTTCGTGACCTCCTCCCAGAGCTGTCTCATCGAGGCATGATTGCCGACCAGTTCATATCTTTTCTCGGCCCTTTTCCGTAAGTCCATACACTCACGGAGAAGCTTGTTCTGATTCAGAGCGTTCCTGATGCTTAGCAAAACCCGTTCCCTCTGAAGCGGCTTTTCGAGGAAATCGAAGGCTCCCAGCTTGGTGGCTTCGACTGCCGTTTGGATGGTCCCGTGTCCGGAGATCATGATTACCTCCGGCGAATACGGCTTTTTTTTGATCTCGGCCAAGACCTCTAAACCATCTATCCCGGGCAGCTTGATATCCAGGAGGACCAAGTCCAAGCCCACGGTTTCATCGATGATCTCCAACGCTTCCTCACCTCCTGGGGCCTCGAGAAATTGACATCCTTCGTATTCGAGGATCATCTGGAGGGACTTCCGGATGTTTTCTTCGTCATCCACGACTAAGATTTT
>CAYGBF010000164.1:0-1615 GCA_964348035.1 uncultured Eubacteriales bacterium
AAAAGCTGCCGAGAAAGCCGGGGATTTATTTTTTTAAGAATGCTGCAGGCGATGTCATATATATCGGGAAGGCTCGTTCGATAAGGGACAGAGTAAAATCCTATTTTCAAACCACAGCCGATGCCAAGGTCAAAAACATCCTCTCTGAGACGAATGACTACGAGTATATATTGACTGATTCCGAGAAAGAGGCTGCCTTCCTGGAGAATAACTTTATCAGACAGTACCAACCAAAATTCAACCTCAGGCTCAAGGATGATAAGAGCTTTCCCTATTTGAAGCTGACACTCCAAGAGAAGTATCCCGGTCTCTACCTGACTCGACGGGTTGAGGCTGATGGAGCGAGGTATTTTGGGCCATTCAGTCCTGCTCACCAGGCAAGAAAAACCATTCATCTGATCAATAAGTACTTTGGTGTCCGAGGCTGCGAAGAGTCTGTTCCAGGAAAAAGGAAAAGACCCTGTCTGGAGTATGATCTGGAGCTCTGCACGGCACCGTGTGTGAACAATATCTCTGAACAGGAGTACAATGAGAGTGTGGACAATGCTCTTCTCTTCCTGGAAGGAAAAGTGGACAAATTGCTGAAAATCTTGAAGCAAAAAATGAAAAAGACCGCTCAGCAACAGGAATTCGAACAGGCCGCTCATTGGAGGGATCTTATCTGGACTATCGACCAGATCAAAGACAAACCGAAACTGATATCAGTTGATCTCGAAAATAAGGACATTTTTGGTTTCTCCCGTACTGAGGATAAGGCCGCGCTGTACATCTTCCAGATGAGAGGTGGTAAAGTGAGCGAATCCGAGGGGATCATCATCGAAGGGGAGGCTGAAACATCCCAGGAAGACCTCCTCGCATCCACAATTCTCAAGTTATACCGAGGTCGTCAGGATCTCCCTCAAAAGATTCTTCTCCCGTTCAAACCTTCAGGTTTAGAATCTGTCAGGAAAAGGCTTTCTTCCCTAAGTCGAGGTAAAATCAAAATCATCATCCCTTCTAAAGGAAAGAACAAAAAGCTCGTCGACTTGGCCAGAAAGAACGCTGAGATTCTCCTCCATGAATCCCCCGTGTCTCCGTTAGAAGAGGCTAAGGAGATTCTCGATTTAGAGTCGACTCCCACCAGGATTGAAGGTTTCGACGTTTCCAACATCAGCGGAACCGAAACCGTGGCTGCCCTTGTCGTTTTCGAAAACGGGAAACCCGAAAGGGACGAGTACAGGAAATACAAGATTCGGACCGTCCACGGCCCTGACGATATTGCCAGTCTCCAAGAAGCGATTCGCAGGAGGTACACGCGAGTTTTGAGAGAAAAAAGGCCCTTGCCCGATCTCATCCTCGTCGACGGCGGGAGGGGACAGCTCAACGCTGCCAGGAAAGTCCTGGCTAACCTTGGACTCAGAGCCCTGTCTGTCATTTCTCTGGCGAAAAAAGAGGAAACACTTTATACGTCCTCCCAAAAAAAAGGGCTAAGGTTAGAACGAACCTCCCCCACCCTTAGGCTTTTCCAAAGGATAAGGGACGAGGCTCACCGGTTTGCGGTCACATTCCATCGTTTACGAAGAGCTAAAAAGAGTTTCGAATCCCCACTCGATGACATCCCGGGAATCGGGCCTAA
>CAYGBF010000165.1:0-7269 GCA_964348035.1 uncultured Eubacteriales bacterium
CCATCATCTTGGACAACAGTTCTCGAAGGTATTCAATATCCGTTTTGAGGACCGCAATCAGAAACTTCAGTATGCGTGGCAGACATCCTGGGGCGTCTCGACACGTCTGGTTGGTGCTGTCATCATGGCCCATGGGGATGATTCTGGATTGGTCCTTCCTCCCAGGATTGCTCCTCTTCAAGCGATTATCATCCCGATTTCGGTCGGCAACTGGAAGCAGGAAGTGCTTCCGGTTGCCCGGGACATTCGAGAACGACTCGAACAGTCTGGGGTGCGCGTCAAGCTTGATGAGAGAGCAGAATTCACTCCAGGCTGGAAGTTCTCGGAGTGGGAGATGCGAGGTGTCCCGTTGAGGGTTGAAATCGGTCCTCGAGATATCAAAGACAACCAAGTCCTCCTCGTACGCAGGGATAACTCAGAAAAAGACGCCGTGCCGATGGCTGAATTAGAGACAAGCGTAAACACAAAGCTCGAGATGATCCAGAAAAACATGTTCGATAGGGCCCTGAAGTTTCAGAGGGAGAATACCCATTCGGTCCAGGATTTCGAACAGTTCAAGAGAACAATCGAGACCAAAAAAGGACTCATAAAAACCTTCTGGTGCGGGAGTGATGCGTGTGAAGAGAAGATCAAGGAAGAGACTTTGGCCACCATCAGGATCATTGTCATGGAGGAAGATCAGGCAGATGCTTCAGGAAAGTGTGTTCTGTGCGAAAAGACAGCTCAAAACCTTGTCTACTTCGCTCGAGCATACTGAAAGGCCGTTGGAGACAGCCCGCTTTACAGGCAATAGGGGATGAAAAAAAATTTTAATCAAGATCGAGAAAAAATGGTCAAGTCTCAGGTCGAGGCTCGAGGTATCAAGGACAAGAGAGTCCTGGCTGCAATGAGGAAAGTTCCGAGACATGCGTTTATCCCCGAAACCATGGTGCCCTATGCCTACAATGATGAGCCGCTTCCGATCGGAGATGGGCAGACGATCTCCCAACCGTATATCGTGGCCTACATGACTGAAAAGCTGGCTTTGAAAGAGGATGATAAAGTGCTGGAAGTGGGAACAGGCTCTGGTTATCAAACAGCCATCCTGGCTGAGATCGCCAGCGAGGTTTACACTGTCGAGATCATCGAGCGGCTTTCGCTTCGAGCCCGGGAAGTCCTAGATCAACAGGCCTATAAAAACATCTCTTTCAAGATTGGCGATGGCTCTCACGGCTGGGCAGACTATGCGCCCTACGATGCCATCATGGTCACCGCGGCTCCAGAATCCGTGCCCGAAACTCTTCAAAATCAACTGAAGCTCTCCGGACGGATGATCATCCCTGTCGGAATGACATTCCAAGAACTCATTCTCGTGGTCAGAGAGAAGAAAAAATTCAAACAGAAAAGACTCCTGCCGGTCCGTTTTGTCACTCTGATTACGGAGCAGTAAAAATCCAGGCCAATGAAAAAACATCACCCCCATCCCCTTCTGAGGACGACGAAAGCATCAAGAGACTATGTCTTTTTGTTTTTGGTTTGTCTCGTTTTTATTCCGCTCGAAGCAAGGCAGGTTCAATTCGTCAAAATCTTTTTTCCGAACGGATCTTCGGTCACTGCCGAATTGGCTAAGACACCGGAGCAGAGACGGCTGGGTCTTATGTTTCGGGAAGGGATCAACGCCGATCAAGGAATGCTTCTGGTCTTCGAAGAAGAAGACCTGTTCGCCATCTGGATGAAAAACATGAAGTTTCCCCTGGACCTTCTCTGGCTTGACCAGGAAAAGAGGATTGTTCATATCGAGTGTGATGTTCCGCCTTGTCGAGCCGACCCCTGTGCCACCTATTCCCCTCAAATCCCAGGCTTGTTCGTCTTAGAACTACAGGCAGGAAGCGTGAAACAAAACAAGTTAAAGCTGTATGATAGGCTTGAGTTTATTCTCCCAGATTTATCCAGACCTTCCGATTCGGATTGATATTTTCTATCCTTTAAAAACCAGGGCCCACGGCTTCAAGAGCAGGGAATTGGGATTAATCAGGGAAGACAATCTTTCCGAGCTCATCGGCTACATTCTGGAAGGCCGACTGATTTCCTAAACTTTTCTTGATGTCTTTGAAGTGCCGGATCATTTCTTCTCTTACCCGATCCGAATCGAGAATTCTTCGGGCCTCCCGGATCAAATTTTCCGCAGTGAAATCAGTTTGGATCAATTCCGGAACGATTGATTTTCCAGCTAGAATATTCGCTATGCTGTAGTTTCTAATCTTCACAAATTTGACACCCGCCATGTAATAAAAAGGCCAAATCCTGTAGAAAGAAACAAAGGGGACGTCGAGGAGAACAGCCTCCAGGTTGGCCGTCCCACAAGCCGCCAGGACAAGATCGCTCGAAGCCATAGCTTCGTATTTATATTCTTGGATCATCTTCAAAGACATCGGGGAAGAGGAGAGAGGATCAGAATAGGCATGATCATCCAGGTTCTCCGCCTGCAATAGAAGAAACTGGACGTTAACCTCTTCTCGCAATCTTTTCACGGCCTGGAGCAAGATGGGCAGGTGGAATTTTATCTCGCCTCTCCGACTTCCTGGTAAAAGGGTGATCAATTTTTTTTCTGGATCGAGCCCGAATTTTCCGAAAAATTCTTCTCGTGAGAGAGATAGGATGATCATCTCGTTCAAGGGATGACCGACATAGGCCGCAGGGATCTGGCGGCTTCGGTACAGTTCTTCCTCGAAGGGAAAAATCAGAAGCATCTTTGACACGTTTTTTTTGATGGTTTTCAGTCTTTTTTTTCTCCACGCCCAGACAGTCGGACCGATGAAGTAGAGCACAGGGACTGACCTCTTCTTGAGTTTTTTTGCCAGGTGAAGATTAAAATCGGGCGAGTCGATCAGGATAGCTGCTGCGGATTTCCGGAGGATTGCTTCTCTGTCAAGATGTTTAAATATATTCAACAATCTGAAAAGGCGAGAGACGATCTCAAAACCGACCAGCGAAATGTCTCGAACGGTGTAGAGAAGATCCACTCCTTCTTCTGCCATGTGTTTTCCGCCGATGCCAAAGAAGGCCACAGAGGGGTAGCGTTTTTTTATTGCCTGGACGAGAAGAGCTCCGTATTTATCGCTGGACGTTTCCCCAGCTATGATGAGAACAGAGACCTCATTTCTTTTTGGGCTGGCCATAATAGACGATTTCTGGCATTTTTCGAGGGTCTTGACCGTAGAAGAAAAGCCATTTGTCATAGGTTTCTTGGTCGTTATAGATTTTGATGGATTTGGCTGTCGATGTGCTGACAACGCCCAAAATTTGAGGATTGGCTATCGCTTGGAGGGCATCCTGAGGAGCTATCATGACTTTCTGAAACACTTGCTTTTTGCTATCGGTCTTGAAAGACTCCTGATGGAGGATGATATTCCAATCGCCCTCTTGAGTAACCGGGTCCTTGAACAGTTTCCGGATACATTTTTCTTCTAATAATTCCTCCATGGATTCCGGGAATCGCCCAGGAAACTTCAGCTGGAACAGGCGGACGGCTTCGATGTACTGCTTCCCCCTGAAAATCAGTTCTTCTTCTCTTTCTCTCTGGATTTGGGTCTTCCAGACGGGAACGGCCACGAGAAGACCGATACTCATGATAGAGATGACCACCAGGAGGATAATCAACGTGTACCCCTTATTCCTTATCATGCCTCAGTCCTTGCTGTAAATTCACCAGGTGTTGTATAAAGTTCCGTCCAACGCTTTTTCCTCAGATCCAGATAGAACATCCATCACTCCTGGTTCCACTCCCATCATGGCCTCTTCTGGTTCTAGTTCCTCTCTGACTTCAATCCATGTCTCGGATGACTTAGTCATCGGATCGACAGGAATTTTTCTCAAGTATTCTTCATCCACCAGATCCTGGAGCGAGAAAGGATATTTGGCCTTATCGACGTAATATTGGTTGATCAGTTTTCTCATCTGAAAGAGGTTCTCTTTCAAGACTGATTCTCGAGCTCTCCTGGTGGCGTATTTATACTGAGGAAGTCCCAAACCCACCAGAATCCCGATTAGGGTGAACACGATGATCAATTCGATAAGAGTAAAACCCTTTTTTCTCCGCCTGGTTGGTTTATTCTCCATCTGATCACCAGTCTTTGTACTTTGTCCCATCCAGGGCTTTTCCTTCACTCTGGGTGAAAATATCGTAGACATTTTCTCCTCCCCAGAAATCTGAATCGGGTTCATCCTGGAACGACCTCAAGCCCCATTCATACGAATTTGTCATCGGATCTAAAGGGATACGTCTCAAGAATTTTATGATTTTTTTCCTGCCCTCATCTTCTTCTGAACCGACACTGGCTTCGACTCCCTTGACCAGTGTTTCCAAATCGGGAGGATATCCTTCCGTGTCTTCTTCGAACTCTATTTTTTTCTCATCGGCCAACTTCTTATAGGCATCGATCGCCTCACGGATAATCCTCAAATTTCTTCTCAGTTGAATTTCCTTTTCCCTTTTTACGGCCACCTTTGTCAAAGGCATGATAGCCGCCGCGAGTATGGCTAGGATGGTCAAGGTGACCAACATCTCGACGATCGTGAATCCCTTACGAGGCAATGATGCACTCCCGATGTATTATAACGATCAGAATTTTTTCTTGCTGCGATCTCTGTCGTATCGATCACGCTTATGATACGACCGTTTCGGACGATCCCGGTCTGGCCTCCGGGAACGAGACGTGTCTTCTTCCAGGGCTTTTTTACTAAGCTTCATCTTGTTGTCCTCATCGATCTGGAGCACTTTGACCTTTACGGTTTGCCCAAGTCTCATCACATCTCGTATATTCCTGATTCGGTGATGGGCAATCTCGGATATATGGAGAAGGCCAACGATGTTGGGCAGGATTTCGACGAAAGCACCGTAATCCTCGATCCGGACAATCTTCCCCACATAGGTTTTGCCGACTTCAGCCTCGACCGTAATTTCTCGGATCATATGTCTTGCTTTTTCGGCAGCCTCGATGTCAACCGAGGCTATAGTGATTTTTCCACTTTCCTCGATGTCGATTTTCGCATTCGTCTCGCTGACAATTTTTTTGATGTTTTTACCAGCCGGCCCTATAACATCTTTGACCTTATCAGGATTGATGACCAAGTTGATGATCCGCGGAGCATAAGGCGAGATTTCGGCCCGAGGTTCGGGCAGGGCTTCCTTCATTTTTTTGAGCACATCGAGCCGAGCAATCCTGGCTTTAGCAAGCGCTTCTTCCAAGATCGGGATGGAAATCCCGGGGATCTTCAGATCAAGCTGGATGGCTGTTATCCCTTTTTCTGTCCCGGCCACCTTGAGGTCCATATCACCAAAATGATCTTCTAACCCAGCTATATCTGTCAGAATCGCATGGCGATCGTCTTCTTTGACCAGTCCCATGGCAATTCCGGCTGTGATCATGGACAAAGGCACTCCGGCATCCATGAGGGAAAGAACCCCGCCGCAGACTGTGGCCATCGAGGATGAGCCGTTGGATTCCAGGATGTCGGATACGATGCGGATCGTGTAAGGGAAGGTCTCTTCATCCGGGACTGAGGGCAGTATAGACTTTTCAGCCAAGGCTCCATGACCGATTTCCCTCCGGCCCGCTGCCCTCAGGAAAGCTACTTCGCCCACGCTGAAGGGAGGGAAATTGTAATGAAGCATGAACCGTTTTTCTCCCACATCCACGATTCCGTCTAGTCTTTGAACATCTTCGAACGTCCCAAGAGTGACGGTTGCCAGACACTGTGTTTCCCCCCTAGTGAACAGGGCCGATCCATGTGTCCGGGGAAGGATCCCGACCTCGACCGAGACGGGTCTAATGTCATCGAATCCCCTTTGGTCCACTCTCTTTCCCTTGTTTATAATCATATCCCGAACAATTTTTTTCTCGATGTCAAAGAAGATATTCTTGACTGTGTTGATTTCTGCTTCTTCATCTTCTGGGATTCCTTCGAGAAGTCCCTCCATTATTTTTTTAGTCGTCTCTTCTCGATCTTTTTTGTTCGGCTGCTGGATGGCGCTTTCTAAAGAAGAAGATATGTCCGTGTTGATTTCTTCGAATCTTTTCGAGTCGATTTCCTTCGAAAGAAACTCTCTTTTCTGGATACCTGCTTTTTCGAAATACTCCTTCTGGATGTTGATAATCTTCTTGATCGCGTCCTGGGCGACACGGACACCTTCAACGATGATCTTTTCAGTCACCTCGATTCCACCCGCTTCGATCACCAGGATTCCTTCCTCTGTCCCGACCACCATCATGTCTAGTGGACTCTCCTCCAGCTGACTCATCGTGGGGTTAACGATGAATTCTCCGTTGATGTGGCCGATTTTAACGGCTCCGAGAGGGGTGGTGAACGGGATATCTGAAAAATAAAGCGCGGCTGAGGCACCGATGATGCCCAATGTGTCCGGTTCATTCTCAAGATCAGCCGAAAGGAGAAGGGCGATAATTTGAGTATCGTTGAAATATCCGTCCGGAAAGAGAGGCCTGATGGGTCTATCGATCAATCGGCTGACCAGTATCTCTCGTTCCGAGGGTCTTCCTTGGCGTTTAAAAAATCCGCCGGGGATCTTTCCCGCCGCATAGGTGTTCTCCCTATAATCCACGATCAGTGGGAGGAAGGGCTTTTCTTCACCGACCTCTTTTTTCGAGGTCGCAGAGACAAACATGATGGTGTCCCCGTAGCGGAGAAAAGCAGTGCCGTCTGCCTGCTTACCGATTTTTCCGATCTCGATGGAGAGAAGGCGGTTGTTTATCTCAAGGCTTATTTTCTCGTTCAACATTTTTTCGCACGTGCACTTAGCCTACTTTCTGAGGTTAAGCCTTTTGATTAATTTCTCGTATCGACCGATATCCTGGGATTTTAAGTATTCCAGCAGTCTTTTGCGACGCCCGACCAGTTTCAACAGACCTGTCCTCGAGTGATGATCATTCTTGTTCTCATCAAAATGCTTCGATAGATCATTGATTCTTTCGGTGATCAGGGCAATCTGGACTTCAGGAGAACCCGTATCCGAAGGATTGGTTTTGTACTCCTCAACCAGTTTTGTTTTTGTTTCTTTACTCAACACGTGTTTTAACTCCTTGTAAAATCTCTGATAATCATATCAAAAAACTATCGAGATGTAAATTTATCTTCCTAGCCATCATCAACCTAAAATGGAAGCATCCCCAAAACCGTGATAGTAAACCACATTGAGATATGAAATGGATCAGGTAGGGTGTTGAGAAAACCCTAGCAGGGCCGAGCGGGCACGGCTCCTCTCCTCAGGAGAGG
>CAYGBF010000166.1:0-1746 GCA_964348035.1 uncultured Eubacteriales bacterium
TGAAAATGGTCGATGTGGTCAGTCCGCCGATGATGGCCACTGAAATAGGTGCCCACATCTGAGCTCTCCGCCCGACGGCCTGGAAGAACTGGGGCAGGAGGAAGGGGAGTGCCAGCGGAAGAACACCGAAAATGGTGGTGATGGCGGTCATGATGATCGGCCGCATCCGGTCTTTTCCCCCCTGGACGATGGATTCTTTCTTGTCCATCCCGGATTTGCGCAGCGTCCGGATATGATCAATCAGAATGATCCCATTATTCACTACAATCCCGAACAACACCAAAAGGCCCAGGTAGGAGGTTGTATTCAGGGTGATGTTCGTCAGGGAGAAAAAGATGGCCACTCCGAACACGGCCAGCGGCACGGTCAGAAGAATCGTGAAAGGATGGACGAACGATTCAAAAAGCGAAGCCATGATGATGTAGATAAAAACGATAGCCAAGATGATTGCCATGGAGGACTCACTCTGGGATTCTTGAAAACGCCTCCATCCGGATCCCAGACTCCAGGTGTAGCCAGCGGGAAATTGGATGGTGCTCATGACCTGGCGGATATCTTCGGATACGCCCATCATTCCCTGGGATTTGGTGTTTATCGAAATGTTTAATTTAGATTTTTTATTCTCTTTCCGGATGGAGGACGAGCCCATCCGGTAGGAAATATTCGAGACGGCGGAGATAGGAATCCTCGCCGATTGAGTCGGCAGGCTGATGTTCCGGAGATCTTGTTCTGAAAATCCATCCTCTCCCTGGATCTTGAGGATGATGTCGATCTCGCGGTTTTCGGTCTTGAACTTGCCGATCGGTCGCTCGGAGAGAGAGGAAGATATGGTCCGGGCCACCATCTGGCTGCTCACTCCCGAACTTTCCGCTTTCTGACGGTCGACCTCGACCATGAGCTGTGTGTCTCCACCCTCCAAGTCGCTGGTTATATCCTCAACATCCTTGATCGTTCGTAATTTTTCGACGACCATCGGAGCCAGCTCGGTCAATGTGGTGTAGTCCAAACCGATGAGTTCCACCGAGATGCCCCGGAAATGGCCGCCGCGGCCGAAGCGCTGTCCGTATTCGTATTGAATGCCGGCTCGTCTGGGAAGTAGGTCCTTGAGTCTTTCCTTAATCTCAGTCACCGATGGGCCTTCTTCTTCGAGGTTCAGTTCGATCCTTCCCCGGAAGCGTCCCTGCCGCATGTTTCTCGTGCCGAAATCGGTCGTCAGATACTTGATAGCCAATTCTTCCTTCCTGGAAAGGAGAGTCTCTTCGTAATTCTGGAATAGGGCTTTCATTTCTTCTAGGGTAAAACTGCGCGGCATAAAGACAGAGATGTTGATCTCCCGTTCGTCGCTGCTGAACATGAACTCCCGTTCGATGTTCTTGATAATCTGGTACGAAGCAAAAAAGACTCCCACAGCTAGACCAACCACGAGGAGTTTCGTTTTCCAGTTCTTGATGGTGAAGCTGATGATGTGTTCGTAGAACGATGTCAGCTTGACCAGCCAGCGAGCTTTCTTCCGGGCCTTGCCGGAGAGCAGACGGCTCCCGGCCAGCGGGATAAATGTCAGGGCGACGATCAAAGAGGCGATCAGGGCAAGAGAAATTGTCAGAGCAAAATCCTTCATGAAGCGAGCGAATCCCGACTGGGACATGAAGGTCAGCGAGATGAACACGACCAGAGTCGTCAACGTCGAGGCCGTCACAGCCAGAGCCACTTCGCTGGCCCCTGTCATCGAAGCCTTCAGCGGAGAAT
>CAYGBF010000167.1:0-2952 GCA_964348035.1 uncultured Eubacteriales bacterium
GGCAAGACCTCTTTTTGCCTGGAGTTCGCTCCTCTTTCCTCCTCGAACGAACAGGTAAAGGACTGTTATTCGTGAAGATTCATCCCTCTGACAGATGAGAGTCAAACCGTTGGCCAGAATTTTTTTTGTTGGCGGATTTGTCCAGAGAGAGATCTCTGGTTCAGTCGACATCGCTGGAGCCAGCATGATGTGAAGCCAGAAAGAACAGATCAGGACCAACAGTGTTTTTAGCCGGCTCATCCTCTCAAGTCTCCTTGGGCCGGATAGCGACGATGACGTATTTTCCTTGGCCCAAGTATTTTCCGGCTGCACTCCGGCAGTCAGAGGAGTTTATGTCTTCGATTTTTTCCAGGTACCCACCCTTACCTTCCCCTTCCTTTAGAAGCATGTACCGGGCAAGAGATCTAGCAACGGACAGGCCTTTCTCCTGGGATTGACGGGAAGCAAATCTGATTTGATTCTGGCTGCACTCGAGATAATCGAACGCGTACAGCCGGTTTGTGCTCGGATAATCCTTTTTCGAGTAGTTCTGCCGGCGGGTCGTCTTGAGGAACCGGAGCGTTTTATTCTTAGCGGACTTGAGATGTTTAGGATCGCAGGTGAGGTAGATGAGTATGGCCCCCCCATACTTGAGTGAGGTGTAGTTCATGAAGATTGAATGGGCTAGGTTCCGTCTCCCCCTTAAGGCCCTGTTGAGAAGCGGCGAGACGCCACGGCCCAGGATCTCGGTCAGGACATCGGCTGCATACTGATCGGGATGGTTGTAATCAGGGGCCAACATCCCGATGATGAGGTAAGCTTGATTAACATCCATCTCTTGTTCGATCTCGATGGTTTTTTTGAGTTTCGGGATTGTCTCGATTTTTTTGGGGCTGAATTCTCTGTTTTCCAGGGGACCAAATATGTCTTTAACTTTTTTTTCCATGTCTTCGATCCTGAAATCACCGACGATAGCCAGGGATCCGTTGGCCGGTACGAAATACTGCCGATAAAAATTTTCCAGCTGTTCAACAGTGGCGACCTGGATGATGTCTTCGTTTCCGTAGATAGGTCTGTGGTAGGAGTGATTCTGGAATAGATTCTGGAAGGCGAGAGAGGTGCCGTATTTGAAGGGATCATCCTTGGTTTGGCTCAGTTCCTCAAGGATCACCTTTTTCTCTTTATCCAGCTCTTCCTGGTCCAGCTTCAACTGGAACAGGATTTCCTTCTGATTGTTGAGGGCAAAGCCTGCGTATTCTGAAGGCAGGGTCATATCGAACAGCATGAGATCCCGATCTGTATGGGCGTTGAAATAGGCCCCATGCTTCCGCAATTCCTTGATGATGTCCTCTCCTGTTCGCAATTCTGTGCCTCTGAACAGAGTGTAATGCTCGAGGATATGGACCAGCCCGCTCGTCTCCTCTGTTTCGTCTTTGGAGCCGAGGTTAAAAGCGAAAGCGATGTTGAGCAGAGGAAGGGATCTTTTTTCCAGCAGGAAAACTTTGAGTCCGTTTTCGAGTTCAAAAAATTTAGCCGGGTCCTGTTCTTGATCTTGGGCAGTCAGGTTTTTGGTGATCAGTAGAGCCCCGATGATCAACAGGATCCTAATTTTTTTTAAGATGTCTCTCATGTTATTTCTCTTTTCACGGTCTTACACCTGATAATGAATGTTGCTTATCGGGCGTTTAAACTTCAGGCCCGAGGAATCTCTGTTCGAATCGAGAGATATCCTCCTTATCCCCCAGGACAAGGAGGGTATCCCCTGTCTCTATCGTGACTTCAGGTGAAGGGTTGAAGTTAATGTCTTCTCCTGGCTTCTTGATGGCCACGACGATAACGTTGCTTTTTTTCCGGATGTCAGCCTCGGTCAGCGTGCGGCTGGTTAACCATGAATCCTTCTTGACTACCATTTCCTCCATGAACAGTGACAGTTCTTTCCGGCGGATGATGAGGTCCATGAAATCGACGACCGCCGGCCGGATCAATCCCTGAGCGATCCTCAAACCACTCAACTTGTAAGGATTAACTACTTTGTTGGCCCCGATCTGGAGGATTTTCCGTTCTGCTTCTTCCTCTAGAGCTTTGGAGAAGACAAAAAGCGATGGATTGATCAATTTGACGGTTAATACCAGATAAAGGTTATCTGCATCGGTGCGGAGAAGAGCGGCCAGAGCTTTGGCCCGTTTTATTCCAGCTTTGCTCATTGTCTCTTCTTGGCTTGCATCTCCCTGGACGTGACATATGTTAGCTTCTTTGAGTTCCTGTATTTTTTCTTCGTTGTTATCGACAACGACGTAAGGGAGGCTCTCCTCATCCAGCTGCTCTCTGACGATTTTTCCCATCCGTCCGTGCCCACAGATAATATAGTGATCCTTAAGGTTTTTTATGATCTTCTCCATTTTTCTTCTCCGCAAAAATTTTATGATCCCACCTTGGTAGACGATCTCAGCAAACCTTGTAAAAAGATAGAAAGCGGTTCCCACGCCACCAAAGATGATGAAAATCGTGAAGATCCGGCCTGCAGGAGAGAGTTCCCTGACTTCCTTAAAACCCACTGTAAAGATGGTGATGATCGTCATGTACAGACAATCCAAAAGCGGCCAGCCTTCTATTATAGAGAAGCCAAGAATCCCGATCAGAATGAGGACGGTGATCATGATAATAGGTCTTGACATCTCAATTTCATCTTACAATATCAATCACCTCTTAACAAGACGGGATCAGACTTTGAAAACTAGTAAAAAAGGGGTAAAAAAGGACGGTTCTATTTTTTTTCCTTCTCGTCATTCCTGCGCAGGCAGGAATCCAGCTTGTCCCTGCGTTAGCAGGCAACAAGATAAAAAAAAGAACCGCCCCTTTTTGTCCCCTTTTGATCCTTTTTTTGATAAAATGAGAATGATCCCAGAAGGTTGAAAGAAGAATGAAAGGTCGTTTAAAAGAAAAAATCTTAGTCGTGGATGACGAAGAAAACAT
>CAYGBF010000168.1:0-7588 GCA_964348035.1 uncultured Eubacteriales bacterium
TTCTTCTGTCATTTTACACCACGAACGAGATACTCAATATAACCAAAAACACAAAATTCATCAATATCGTCGTCTTGACAGCGGGCAGGAAGGCCGGCCAGTTGTCGAGGTTTTTCTGGGCGACTTTATAGGCCATGAAGGGTAAAGGCAGACTGATCAGGACGAGCAGTGACCAGAGCGGCCAGCCGCCGAAAATAATTCCTCCGAGGACAACAAGATAACAAATCAGGCCCAAGATAACATAGATTACCAAGCTGGCTCTGAATCCAAACAGGATGACCCATGTTTTCCGTCCGGTCGTCTCATCTGCCTCTCGATCAGCAAATTCGTTGATGAGTAAAACCAGGGTCGTCAATACACCCGAAGGGACAGCGACGAGGAGGGGCCAGAGCGAAGAGAGCGTTTCTGCCTGGACATAATAGGCTCCGACGACCATCAAAGGCCCCCAAGCTAAGAAGATGGCGATTTCTCCCAGTCCTTTGTTGACCAACCGCAGAGGGAATCCGTTGTATCCATAGACAAAGAAAAGAGCAGCCAACCCGATAAACAGGATGATATTCCCCTCGGTGATCCAGTTGAGATAGAGACCGATGGCAGAACCTAAAGCGGCAAAGACGAGGGAAACGGTCAGGGCTTCGGCGGGTTTGACAAAACCATCCAAAACCATCCGGCTCCCTCCTGAAAACGGGGCGGTGGCATTCACGTTCGAGGCATCGTTGCCGCTCTTGAAATCAAAGTAATCGTTGGCGACGTTGCAGGCGATGTGGTAGAACGAGGCACCGAGGAGGGTGAGGACAAACAGACCGAGATCAAACCGCTGTGCATCCCACCAGGCAAAGGCGGTTCCGGCAAAGACGGCACCAAAGGTGACGGTCAGGAACGGAAGACGGAGGAGGAGAAGGATGGCCTTTGTTTTACTCATCGTTTTAGTGAAAGAACTATTATAAATCTTCATACCGAAAAATCAAGTTTCATTTACCTCTCGTCATTCCTGCGGAGGCTGGAATCTAGATCTATCTTGATAAATTTTATCCAGATATTCCTGGATCCCTGCTTCCGCAGGGATGACAGGAGGGAGGCTAGATTCCAGCCACCTGCCGGAGCCTGTGCCAGCAAAGGTTGGTACAGGTGCAGGCTCCGCGGGGATGACGGGAAAAGAACTTTCTTGGTTTACGCGTTGTTATTACATTTGTTAATATAAATGCAAATGAACTTCACTTTATTCGGCTATCCTAAGACCGGGAAAACGACCCTGTTCAACCTGCTGACCGGGGCCGGGATAGAAATCAAGGCCTACAGCGAAGGGAAAGCAGAACCCAACCAGAGAACCTGCCCGATTCCTGATTCCCGACTGGACAAACTCTCAACCTTCTACCCTGACAAACAGAAAAAATCGGCCACGATTGATTTCGTCGATTTGGCCGGCATATCCTACGGCGAAATCAAAAACAGCGCCTACCTCGCCTACCTCAGGAAAGCCGATGGACTCACCCATGTGGTGAGAGGATTTGACGATCCACAAATCCCTCACCCCAAAGGCAAGATCAGTCCCGCAGATGATATCCTGTCTATGGAAGAGGAGCTCATCCTGGCCGATCTGATCTCGGTAGAAAACAGGTTAGAAAAACTGGAAAAAGAACTGCAACGGGCCAAGGATCCTGAAGGTGAAAGAGAAAAACAAACCCTCGAACGTCTTCGCCCTCACCTGGAAGGAGGAAAGGTCCTTCGCCAGGTTGACCTTTCTCCGACAGAGGAAAAAATCGTCAGTCCGTTTACCTTCCTGACCCAGAGACCTCTCCTTCACATGATCAACATCGACGAAAAAAATATCCCACACATCGAGAATCCAGCGCAAGATTTAATCTTCCCGGATGAGAAAGAAAGAGCCATCCTGGCCTTCTGCGGAAAAATCGAGATGGAAATCATGGAGCTGGAAGAAGAAAAACAGGCTTTCCTGGATGAATACGGACTCAAAGAACTGAGCGCCGACAAATTTTTAAAGGCCTCCTACGCTCTTCTCGGTGTCATCACTTTCTTTACCATCGGCAAGAACGAGGTCAAGGCCTGGACCATCGGACAGAACACCACCGCCCACAGCGCAGCCGGGAGTATCCATTCCGATATCGAGAAAGGATTTATCCGGGCTGAGGTCGTCACCTTTGACGAGATGGCTCAGTACGGATCATTCCAGGAAGCCAAGGACAAGGGCGCTGTCCGCTTGGAGGGAAAGGATTACCTCGTCCAAGATGGTGATGTGATCTATTTCCGGTTTTCGGTGTAGAAGAGGGGATGACACAGGGTGTCATTCCCGCTCTTTCATGTCATCCCAGCGAAGGCTGCACCTGACTACTCAGGTACAAGCTCCGGCAGGTGACAGGAATCCAGCCTGTCCCTGCGCAGGCAGGGATCCCTTCCCCGTCATTCCTGCGGAGGCAGGGATCCAGAACTAAGAAAGATTCTTATCCCAATAAGACTGGGTTTCAGTCACCTGTCTGCACAGGTGCAGGCTCCGCGGGAAAAAAGAACAACGAAAGAATTTTATCCTTAGAAGACTAGGTTCCAGCCTCCGCTGGAATGACGGGAGGGGGATGGGAATAAGACTGGGTTCCAGCTACCTATCTGCACAGGTGCAGGCTCCGCGGGAATGACGGGAGGGAGGGGACTGGATCCCCGCTTTCGCGGGGACATGCTGGGTTCCAGCTACCTGTCTGCACAGGTGCAGGCTCCGCGGGAATGACGATATTATTTTTCATTATTGATATAATACAAAATTAATTATGAAAAAAGCATTCGAGATAACGGCCCGGGATTCGCAGTCCTCTGCCCGAGCTGGAGTCATCCGCACTCCACACGGCCCTATCCAAACCCCGGCTTTTGCCCCGGTGGGAAGTCAGGGAACGATCAAGGGGCTCCTCCACAGCCAGCTCGAATCTCTGGGCGCTCAGCTGCTGCTCGTCAACTCTTACCACCTCTACCTTCGGCCGGGCATGGAGACCATAGACAAGCTCGGCGGCATCCATTCCTTTATCTCCTGGGATAAGCCTGTCCTGTCAGACAGCGGCGGCTTCCAAATCCACAGCCTCTCCCCTCTGGTCAAAGTCAAAAAAAAGGGAGTCCAGTTCACCTCCCACCTCGACGGGACCAGAATCTTCCTCTCACCCGAGGACGTTGTCGATATCCAGAAAACAATGGGTTCGGACATCATGATGCTCCTGGACTACTTCCTCCCCTATCCCTCCTCGGAAGACCTGACGAAGGAGGCCGTGGCTTTGACCACTCACTGGGCCCAACGATCCAAAACGCACTTCCTCGATCAGGAATCGCCGCAGTTCCTATGGGGGATCTGCCAAGGGGGCGTCTTCTGGGAGCAGAGACAGAAAAGCTGTACGGATTTGATGGAGCTGGATTTTGACGGCTACGCCCTCGGGGGACTCGGCATCGGTGAACCCAAAACACAGTTCACTGAGATTGTGGAAAAAACCACCACTCTTCTTCCCGAGGACAAACCGCGTTATCTGATGGGGATTGGATACGTAAAGGACATCCTCAACGCCGTGGCCACCGGCGTCGATTTTTTCGACTGCGTTATGCCCACCCGAAACGCCCGGAACGGGACTCTGTTCACGAGTCAGGGCCGGGTTTTGATCAAGAACAAAAAATACGAAAACGACCAAAGGCCTCTGGACGAAGCCTGCTCCTGCTACACCTGCCAAAACTTCAGCCGGGCCTATCTCCGCCATCTGTACGAACGCCAGGAAATCAGCTCCGCTATCCTGAACACGATCCACAACCTCCACTTTTACCTTGACATCTTCCGAAAAATTAGGCAAGCTATTCAATCCCACACCTACCAGTCATTTATGCGGAGTACAAAAGAGAAAGAAGAGGAATAAATGATCATAACGAGCCTATTCAGCTTTCTACAGCAATCCCAACCCGCCTCCCGTGGTGGAAGCTTCCTCCAAGTGCTTTTCCCGTTCATCCTGATTTTTGTGATCTTTTATCTGCTGATCATCATGCCCTCCCGCAAAAAGCAGAAAAAACATCAGCAGATGGTCGAGGAGCTCAAGCCCGGAGATAAGATCGTCACTTCTGGAGGAATTCACGGCACCGTAATGGGAGTTCAGAAGGACCGGATCGAGCTCAAGATCGCGGCCAACGTTAAGATCGATATCACCAAGAATGCTGTGGGGGCTATACTCTCTCAAAAAAAATCCGAAAAATAGCTGGTCACCCAAGAATTTTCAGGCGGAACAATTTTTGATTTTGATATAAACCGCGAATGAAAAAAAAGCTGCGCTGGAAAATCATCCTGGTCGTCGGTGTCCTCGCTCTCTGCATCTACCTGGCCTATCCACCCGGGGAAAAAGTCAATCTCGGCCTCGACCTTTCCGGGGGAATGCATCTAGTCCTCCAAGTCGTCACCGACGACGCGATCACCAGCGAAACAGACTTGGAAATCCTGCGTCTTCAAGACCAACTGAAGAAAAAAGAAATCACTTACGAGTCAATCCCGAAAGGGGATGTCGGCCGGTTCTCGATCCAGGGGATCGATCCCGACCAGGAAGGCCAGATAAGCGATTTGATCGATGATCAGTTCAAGGAATGGAACTACACGGTCATCGGACAAACCGTCTCCTTCGAAATCAAAGCCAGTGTGGCTCAGTACCTCAGGGACCAGTCTGTGCGGCAGGCCCAAGAGACACTCTGGAACCGGGTCGATGAACTCGGACTGGCTGAACCGACCATCCAGAGGCAGGGTTTGGCGGGCGAGAGAATCATCGTCGAGCTGCCCGGTGTGGAGAACCCAGAGCGGGTCAAGAACATCATCAAAACCACCGCCTTTTTAGAGTGGAAAATGGTCAAAGCCGGTCCGGCGCCGGATGAGGAAACACTGCTTGCCGATTACGGTGGAGAAGTCCCTGAAGACCTGGAAGTCCTCCGGGGAGACCCGAAACGCACGGAAGGCGGCTATTATCTGATCGAACGGGTGGCTATTGTCACTGGAAAAGACCTGCGGAATGCCCGCCGTTCGATAGATGAGTGGAACAACCCAGCGGTGTCTTTCACCCTGAATCAAGATGGCGCCCGGAGGTTCTACAAGACAACCTCGGAGAACATCGGCAAGCCGCTCAGTGTTGTCCTGGATAACAAAATCCAAGTGGTCGCGACCATCGAAGACAGAATCTCAGACAGCGGGATTATACGAGGCCAGTACACGATCGAAGAGGCTGAGGATATCGCGCTTGTCCTTAGAGCGGGTGCTCTTCCGGCCACGATCAAATACTTAGAAGAACGAACGATCGGACCTTCGCTCGGGGCCGATTCCATCCGCAAGGGCTTTACTGCGATGGCCATCGCCATGATTCTCATCCTGATCTTCATGGCCTTTTACTACCGATTCTCCGGATTTAACGCCATCGCCGCCCTCATCCTCAACATCCTGATCCTGCTGGGAGCCCTCTCCTATTTTAAAGCTACACTCACGCTGCCTGGTATTGCCGGGATCATCCTGACCATCGGGATGGCTGTGGATGCCAATGTCCTTGTCTTCGAGAGGATTCGAGAGGAACTTAGAGCGGGCAAGAACGTCCTGAGTTCGATCGCCTCCGGTTTTTCTCGTGCTTTCCGGACCATCCTTGATGCCAACGTGACCACGATCATCGCCGCCATCTTCCTGTTCCAATTCGGTACGGGCCCGGTTAAGGGATTCGCCGTGACCTTGATCATCGGCATCACAGCCAGTATGTTTACAGCCGTCTTTGTCTCGCATCTTATCTTTGATATTGTCCTGGCCAAGAGAAAAAGAAGGGACAAACTCAGCATCTAGAACAATGCAGATATTCAAGAAACCCAACTTCAAGTTCATGACATTCAAATACGTCGCCTTCACCCTGTCTAGCATACTCATCATCTTGTCCATCCTGAATATCACCGCAGGTAAGGGATTGAACCTGGGAATCGATTTTGCGGGAGGAAGTCTGATCCGGCTGATGCTCAAAGATCTGGTCCCGATTTCGGATATCCGGCAGAATTTGAGTGCGGCAGGTCTGGAAAAAAGCCGCATCCAGAAGATGGGAAAGACAGAACGCGAGTACATCATCCGGACCCTGCAGGCGGCAGAAGGGGAGCAAGCCGAGGAGCTGGAGGCTCATGAAATCATGGGCAATCGAATCATCGAAGCCCTCAGAAGTCCGGAAGAAAAATCGGCGATCGAGCAGGGCAAAAGGGACCTGAACAGCATGGACGAGGGGGAGGTCACCTTAATCCTTGAATCCGCTTTTCCCGAGCAAGCCGGATCGATCGCTCGCCTCATCCTCGCCCTTAGAGTCGATGAAGGAATCATCCAGAGTTATGAACAGCTCGAACAGGAAGGAGACATCCCGGCTGAAGCCATAACCCTCCTCAAAGAAAAAACCTTCCTCGGCAGCCTCGCTGTGTTGAGCAAAGAAACGGTCGGGCCGCAGGTCGGACAAGACCTCAGACGGCGTTCGACACAAGCCGTTATCTGGGCTTTGATCGGAATGCTCATCTACATCGGCATCCGGTTCAAGTTTGCTTACGGGGCCTCGGCCATCCTGACTCTGGCCCATGATGTCATCGTTACCCTGGGTATCTTTTCTCTCACCAACAGAGAGATCAACCTTCCGGTGATCGCCGCTGTCCTGACGATCGTCGGCTACTCACTGAACGATACCATCGTTGTCTTCGATAGGGTTCGGGACAACCTGAGAAGCCTGAGAAAACACGAATTACAGGATATACTCGATACCAGCATCAACCAGACTCTGAGCCGGACGGTGATCACTTCAGGAACAACCTTCCTGACCGTTCTCGCTCTCTTCCTCTTCGGCGGAGAAGTGATCAATGACTTTGCCTTCACGATGATGATCGGTGTTGTCCTGGGAACCTATTCCTCGATCTACCAATCCTGCCCTCTTCTGTATTATTGGAATAAAGTTTTTAAGACAAAGAAGGGATTGAGGAAGTGAGGATGATAAGGTTACTTTTTATTTACTGGATCCCTGCCTGCGCAGGGACAGGCTGGATCCCTGCCGGAGCCTGTGCCAGCGCAGGCTGGTGAAGGGACAAGCTCCGCAGGTGCAGGCTCCGCAGGGATAAAATTTTTTTTGACTTGTATTCGAGAATGTTTTAAATTATACTTAGCAAACTAAATTTTATATGAGGTAAAAAAATGGCTGAAAAAGCAAAGCCAGTCAAAAAGGAAGAAATTCCTAGCCTCTTTAAAGATTCTTTTGTTATCCCTCCAAAATCTAGGGGAAGAAAAGCTTTTGCTTTCCCGGTTGCCGTTCTCATCCACGCTCTTCTTGTCGTTGCGATGGTCGTCCTACCGCTTCTCAGCACCTCCAACCTCCCTACAGTCGAAGTCTACAGTGCCTTCCTGGCGCCTCCTCCACCTCCTCCACCTCCTCCCCCTCCCCCAGCTAAAAAACGCCGCTCCTCCCGGACCAAAACACGAATCAAACCCGTCCGCGCTAAAACCAACATCAAACCCGGCACCCTCGTCGCACCCGTCGAAATCCCCGACGAAATCGCCGAAGAAGAACTCACCGACATCGGTATCGAA
>CAYGBF010000169.1:0-7288 GCA_964348035.1 uncultured Eubacteriales bacterium
GAGGGGTTTGTTCCTTTGCAAGATACGGTCTATGTCCGCCAGCTGGATGTCAACCCTGCCCTGATTCATGCCTTGAAGAAGCCTCAGGAGCAGCTGGTCAGCCAAGGGATGGGAATAGAGCTATTCGACGAAGCCAGTCAGCTGTTTAAAGACGAACAATTCGAAGAAGCCCTGGCCAAGTACCAGGAATTTTTAGACCAGAATCCAGAGCTTTACCAGGTTCACTTCGGGATCGGCGAAAGCTACAAGGAGCTGCGTAAAACAGATGAGGCTCTGAAACACTTTCAAATCATCCTCGAAAAAGCCAACGAAGAAGATCCCAAAGACAAAAAGCTCAAGGCTAAAGCTCTGGCAGCTATCGGAGAATGCCACCTCCAGGAAGATGACCTAGATTCGGCCCAGGACTATCTCAAACGGTCTCTCGAGCTGGACCCGGAGGATGAAATTCTAGCCTACAACGTGGGCGAAATCTATTTCTCTCACCAGAAAATGAACGAGGCCATCCAGTACTTCACCCTGGCCTCCGAGATCAAGTCCGACTGGAGTGATCCTCATTATAAATTGGGTTTGGTGTATGTGAACATGAAGGAGAACGATAAAGCCTTGGAGGCCTTTGAAAAATTCTTGGAGCTCGAACCGGAAACCGAAAGGTCCGCCAGCGTCAAGAACATCATGGATTTCCTGCGAAAGCAGTAATTTTTCCCCTCCCGTCATCCCTGCCTGGATTCCAGCCGGAGGCTGTGCCCGCACCTGTCTACACGAGCATAGATTTCGGCGGGTGCTGGAATGACAAGGTGGAGGACTGGATTCCTGCCTGTGCAGGCATAAAAAAAGGGCTCCCTCCCTTCCGGGAGAGAGCCCTTGAACTTCAGCCTAGAGTAAATCTCTTAGAAGATGAACTTGATTCCGATTCGGGCAGTGATCGGGGACTGGAAGTAGTATTCCTGGTTGAAGCGAGGATCGGGTGTGACATTTTGATCACTAATAACACCCAGGTAGTTAAAACCAGGAAGCATCTCATCATCATCGAGGTAGGCAAGTCCTTGGTTGACCAGCATGAAATAACGCGTGGCGATGGAAGTGTTGAAAATATTTTCCACATTCAGGTTGATCTGGAGGGCGTATCTGTCTGTGAGCTGGAGATTGTACTCACCATAAAGGTCGAGCCTGTACAAGAAAGATGTCCGTCCTTCTGTCCCGCGGCCAATAGGATAGAATCCATCGATTCGGTTCAACTCGAATTCTAGGGTCTTCGGAATTCCGCTCATGGCGAACGCGGAGGCCCCGAGAGTCAGCCCGAAGTCGAACGTGTAAGCGCCGAACACCTTAAACTGATGAGGTCGGTCGGTGGCTAACTTACCCGTGGATTCAGTCTGCATATCCTGCTGATAGTGCATGAACCAGGCATCGAAAAATCTCTCAACGTTAGGAGACTTACGGCCGTGCTCATCCGAGCTGGCTAGGCCGGAGAAATTACCCCACAGGTAGCTCCAGGTGTAGTGGAGGCCTCCCATCCAATTGTTCGAGAAGCGCTTGTCCACTCCGATGTCGACTGAGTAGTAGTTCCGTTTGGCCTTGGGCTGAGCTGGATATCCAGGAGCGACACGGTCATTGATCCAGTCGGACCCTGGGTTTCCGTTGAAATAGATCTCGCCCTCAGCAGTCTGAACACCGATATCCTCGATGGCCCAGATAATCCGGTTGTGGAGAAAACGGGCGGTCAGGGAAATATCCTCTTTGAGTCTCTTCTGGATTCCGAAGGTGTACTCGACCTTGCTGTAAGGTTTCATCGCCTCTTCGCCCGTATCCGGTTGAGTCGTGTCGTAGGATGGGATCCGCCAGTTCAGGCTTTCAAAATAGGGCAGGAAACTTCCGTCAGTTACTGGGTGGTCGAAATGTCCGAAGCTTTTCCAGTCGATCGTTGTCATGTCGTAGTAGCTGGAAATCCACTTGAAACCACCGTAGGAACCCTCGGCCATCTCGAGCTTCATGACATCATAGTACAGGCCGAAGCTTCCAAAAAACTTAAGAGAAGCATCACCGAAAACGTCGTAGGCAAACCCGAATCGGGGAGCCATCTTCTCGAAGAAATCAAAACTCACCGGGGGCTTGCTGACATCTTTCCCTTCAAGGGCCGCCTCGGCGATCGTCGCCTCATCGGCAAAAGAGGGGATGTCCTCTCTTTCCAGGCGGACACCGAAATTCAACGTCAGCTTGCTGCCGACTGTCCAGCTGTCCTGTAAAAAGATAGCCCAGCGGTCGCTGTGAATCTCGGCAATGGTGCCGAAAGGCCACCGCGCTTCCAGATAACCGAAAGTCGTGGGCACATCTCCCAGGTTGGGCGAATGATAATCCTCACCCCAGTACAGACGGTAGTAGGTGAATTGATAGGCGTTGTTGACATCCTGATGGATGCGTTCGAACTGGAGTCCCGCTTTCCAGACGTGTTCACCACCCAGATCGACGTAAAACGTCCCATCAAGAGTGGCTGTGGTCCTGTCCAGGATGTTCTTTTCCGTGCTGTATCCGTCGTAGTAGCCAAAATTGTACCAGCCTCGAGCTCTAGCCAGATCGGGTGTCATTCCTGGAAGGTCAACATTGGACCTCTGGTGAAACCAGCGCGGCTCGCTCACACCCAGCAGCTGCTTCGTGTCGGTCCGAAAAAATCCTCCAGTAGCACTGAAGAAGAGGTTGTCGCTGGCGATGTAGTCGGCTCTTCCGGCGACGGTGATCCCTGGATACTCGTAGCCTTCTTGCGCCCACTGCCAATCCGGGTTGCTCGTACCAGCCTGGGATGGCAAACCCCCTTCATAACTATTGGGGTCCATCGCAAAACTGGCGCTCAACCGGAGTGCAGAGAGAGGTTGAGCCGTGAGTTTGGCTGAGGCGCGGTTCCACTTGTCAGTCCGTTTGAAGGTGGCATCTTTGGACCTGTCCGAGAGAAAATGACCCTCTCTTTCTCTGGTTATTCTTGTAGGAAGAAAACTCCCGAAAAACCAGAGCCTGTCTTTGATGACATAGCCGCCAATCCCAAACCCGAACTCGTACCGGTGCCAGTTGTCTTCTTTGTAGCTTTCATTCTCAACCCACGTATCTCCATACTCGATGTACTGGGATTCAAGGTCATTCAAGGGATTGATGCGGAGAACCTTATTGGGTGTGCCGTCTGTCCTGCTTCCGTTGTAATAACCCAGAATTTCGCCGTGGAACTCATTTCCTCCGGCGCGGGTGATGACATTGATAACACCACCCATCGACCCGCCGTGCTCGGCTTCGTAGCCGCTGGATTTGACCTGGACTTCGTCGATAAACTCGAAGACAACCTGCTGAGCCGGGTCACCGGTGTACATGTCGGTGGTGTTCACGCCGTCTACAAAGAACATGTTCTCGGAGCTGCTGGCGCCGTCCATCGAGATCCCTTGGAGTTCTTGCTCATCGTTCACTCCCGAGGCAATCGTCACCATGGATGTGAAGTTTCTTCCTTTAGGGAGCTTGGTGAACATCTCTTTCGAGATTTCATAAGTCGTGCCGCTCTTCTTGATGTCGACCATCGGGGATTCACCGATAACGGTGATCTCTTCTTCTAGAGTTGCCGTTTGAAGTGTCTCTCTGAGATCGAACGTACTTCCAACTCGGACGATAATCCCTTGTCTTTTCAAAGTATTAAACCCGGGAAGAGAGAACGTCACGGTGTATGTCCCTGGAGAGAGGTTTGCCAGGCGGAATCGACCCATTTCGTCGGTGACGGCCGTGGCTTTACCCATCATATTCGGGCTCACGGCTTCAATCGTGACACCTGGTAGGGGAATACCTTCCTCATCGGTCACGACTCCGGCTAGGCCACCAGTCGTCTCTTGGGCGTAGGAGAAGCTCAACGTAAGGATAAGGACAGCTCCTATTACGGTTAATAGCTTTTTCATCGTAACTCCTTTTATTCTCCCGAAATCCGGGAGAAAAAATACCTTACCCGAGAGTGATACAATATATCACCCTCACCATTAATCTTTTTATGATTGTGTACTCTTCTCTTTCACCTCCTGTTATTGATTTTTTTCTCTTCATCGTTAGACTACGTATAATTCAGTGTTATCAACATTAAATTTAATTAATGCAATTATTATGCCAACCTAACCCTTTATACAACTATATTATTATCAGAGATTTAATATATGGTAGCAAGAAGAGAATACTTCAAATAATCCAAATTTTTGGATTCAATCCAAAAATATGCATCACTCTCGATCTTTACCGAGGGCTTTCTTAACGGCCTTCCTGAATTCTGGATTTATTTTTGCTCCGTTGGCCTCGGCCTGTTCCAGGCAGTCCAACGCTTTCTGGTATTGTTTCGCCATGAAATACAAATTAGCCAAATTGTTGTACGCATCTCCGTATTGAGGATTTATCCTGATCGCTTCCTTATACTGGGCAAAAGCTTCCTGAAACTGTTTCATCTTGAACAGGATATTGCCATGAAGATAAAAGTAATCGGCGGGAATCTCTTGTGACTCCGGTATAGCTTTGTTCAACTGAGATTTGATGACGCCAATATCCGCCTCGACACCTCCGATGGCCGCCCTCACCTTTGATTGCTCCGAGGCTGATAGATTTCCACCACTCAATTGTCCCCTTAGCTCTATCAATCTTTGTTCCTTAATCATTTTCTGTTCTTGGAGTTCAAGGATGAACAACTGCTGTAGATTGGCTCTGATCCTATCCATGGAAGCAAAATTTTTCTTGGCTTTCTCGATCTGTTTCAAGGCCGTTTCCAGTTTTTCCTTTTTATAGGAAATTTGAGACAGGAAAAAACAGGCCCCGGTATGTTCGGGCATTTTCTCCAGGCATTTCATGAATTCCTTCTCGGCTTTTTTGTAGTCTTCCTTGAGGAAATGGCCCTTCCCGTTTTCAAAATGCTTGTTAGCAATCTTGAATCTTTGGAAAAGTCTCTTCTCATCCTTAGTATAGTCCTTTTGTCCAAACGCCAGGCTCGCTCCTACGAAGAATATGATGACCAACACAGACATGATGAGCTCTTTTTTTCTTTTTCGGTTCATTTCTTTCCTCCTCGGAGGTTATATCTCATAGTCGCTCTTTTATTTTTACTCTTTTCGTCCCAAAAATCAAATGATCTCCTTTTTAAGAGGCCCTATTATACTACAGTACAAATACAAACTTGGTGTAACACCTTTCCTACCGAAAAAGCGTACAGAAAGGATGATTCAGGTCGGTCAGACATTTGACATTTAGGTAGACAAGAGATAAATTCTAGACATACTTAGACTCAGGAGGGAGAAATGGGGAGAAAGCCAATTCTATTTATCCTTATGACCACCTTCATTCTTTTGTTGGCCCACCCTACTGTCGGCCAACAAGAGGACATCTCCGAGGTTCTTAAAACCAGCAACCAGGCTGTGGTCACGATCGAAGTCTACGACTCAAGCAAAAATGAACTCGGTCAGGGAAAGGGAGTCATCGTCTCCTCCGATGGACTCGTCTTGACCAATTACCACCTCATCTCACAGGCTCACGAAGCCAAAGTATTTATTACCTCAGAAAAAATCTCAAAAAAGGTGGAATGGGACGATGTCTTTTATCCTGGGTATGAAAGGACTGGAGTTGAGCAGAAAAAGAAAAAGTCGAAGGGAAAGTGGGTTGATGTGGAAGGTGTTGTGACCATGGATAAAAGCCTGGATTTTGCTCTGATCAAAATCAAAAAAAAGGGCCATCCCGCTTCTCCGGTCTCTTCCTCTGACCAGTTTGAACTCGGCCACAAGGTTTTTATCATGGCTGACGAAGAATCCCTTTCAGAAGGTTCGATAACAGGACTCCGAGACATTCGAGGAGCCCAGAAGCTGGCTCAAATCAACCTTCCTCTCTCTTCTGAACTGAGCGGTTCTCCGCTTTTCAACGATGGGGGAGAGGTGGTGGGTATTGCCTCTTATCTAACCGATAATTCCAGCCTCTTTCTTCCCGCTTCGTATGCTCTTCCGTTGATCAAGAAAGACAAAGCGACACCGCTCTCCAAATTCGCCCATGAAGATTTCTTCAATTCCAGCGAAGGCCTCTACTTAAGAGGAATGGCTTACCTCATGACCGAGAATTACAACAACGCCGCCCAGAACTTCGAAGAATCCGTCCGCCTAAACCCCAACAATCCCTACGCCTATTCTCAGTTAGGCTCGATATACAATAAACAGCTCAAGTACGAAATGGCCATCGCAGCCTACCGTAAGGCTCTCAGCATGAACTCGAACGACTACCAAGCTTCTTTCGGTCTGGGAATGGCCCATCTCAGGCTCAAACAACATAAGCAGGCGGTTTCCGCACTCATCCGATGCACATCGACAAATCCCAAGTTTCCTGACGCCTTCTACAACCTCGGTCTCGCCTACCAGAACCTGGAACAGTGGGAAAACGCAGCCAAGGCTTACCAGCAGTTTATCCAGATTAATCCCGGCCCGGCCTGGACAGGATACAATCAACTGGGGAGTGTCTACATTAATATGGAGCGGTACGATCTGGCTATCACGGCCTTTCAGGAAGTAACAAAATCCAACCCTTCAGACCTCAAAGCCACCTACAATTTAGCTTATTCCTACGATATGTCTGGACAGTATGATCAGGCCGTCCCTCTGTACAGGAAATTGATCGAACTCAACCCGAAGGATGCCAAGGCCTATTATGGACTCCTCTTTCGCCTGTATGATAAGGCGGGTAAATACCCAGAGGCGATCGCCGTCTGCCAAGAAATCATCAGTCAATCTCCAGATAACCACAACGATTACTACAACCTTGGCATTATTCATTCCAAGGCCAACGACCATGCTCAGGCGCTGGAGGCCTTCCAGAAAGCCTTGTCACTCAAGCCGGATTTTGATCCCGCGCTGTACAACATCGGTCTGGTGCATTTCAAGCAGAAAAAATTTGCCGACGCTATCCAGGCCTTCAGAAAGTTTGCCGAACTTAAGCCGGATAATCCGGATGCTCACTACAACATCGGTGTCGGATACCTCCAGCTTAAAAAATACGAACAGGCCATCAAACCCCTCCAGCGGGCCCTTGAACTCAAGCCCGATTACGCTCTGGCTCACTATAACGTGGCCCTGGCTTATTATGTCGTCGGCGACCGATTCAGCGCCAACGAAGAATACAAGACTCTCAGGAGCCTAAACCCTGAACTGGCCGAGAAGCTAAAAAAGATCATTCATAAGTAAGCAAGCACCGCCCAATACGCCGTCATCCCTGCGAAAGTGGGGACCCAGTAAAACAGAGCTGTCCTTCGCTCCCTCCG
>CAYGBF010000170.1:0-3239 GCA_964348035.1 uncultured Eubacteriales bacterium
AGAGTCCTTTGTTGCTTACTGGTTTGCCTGGAGTGTTTTTTATCCGGACGCAGAAATCCATAACCATCCCCTTCTTTCCGCCACCGATCAACCCTTCTATTCCTTTTTTCAAGAGGAGAGGGGACTTATCTCAGGAAAGAAAAATGGTCGTCAGGGCGATCCTGCCCATGCTTCCTTCATCAGGAAAGAATTTATCCGGTCACGGCTAGGCAAAAGGTTCCTGAAAGAATGGATCAGAATTAACAAGGAAACAAAGCTCGTTCCTCATCTTGGCGAGGGCAAAGTGGAGGGCCTGCAGATTCTGGAATTGCCAGAGGTAAGTCTGTTTTCCGATCTAGGGATTGAAAAAGGTGACATTCTCAAAGAGGTTAACGGCCATAAGATCAAAAGCCCAAGAACGTTATCCAAATTGTTTAAAGAAATGATTAACGAGAACAGATTCGAGATCGGCATCGAAAGAAACGGTGAATGAATGTACCTCTTTTATGATCTAAAATAAATCGTCATCCCCGCCTGTTCCTGTGCAGGCTGGAATTCAGCCCTCCTCCCGTCATTCCAGCGTAGGCTGGAATCCAGAAATATCTTGATAGGATTTCTTTTAATGACTGGATTCTAGCCTCTGCTGGGATAACGGATGAGAGAGGATTCTCATTACCTGCTGAAGCTTCCCCATGTGCAGCCTGTGTCCGTGCTGGCTGGAATCCAGTACCTTTCTTGTCATTCCCACGAAAGCGGGAACCCAGTACAAATGAATTTTGTTCCTTTTCCCCGATCAAGCCGGGCCCCACCGCATCAACACCGGTGGTATTAAGGAGAGAAACCCGAACAGAACCCAGATGACGAGGAGAGGAATCAACCATTTGGCCCATTTTTCCCATCTGAGCCTGGCCAGACCCAAGACACCCATCGTCACTCCGGAAGTCGGGAGCACGGGGTTGATGTATTCGGCCAGCTGGAAGGCATAAACAGTCGTCTGTCTTGTGATACCCACCAAATCTCCCAAGGGGGCCATGATCGGCATGGTCAGGGCGGCCTGGGCTGTTCCAGAATGAACGAAGAAATTGATGATACACTGGCAGACAAACATCAGCTGGGAAGATATGATCGGATGGAAATTGGAGATCAACTTTGCCATATAATACAGGGCCGTGTCCAGGATTTTTCCGTCCATGGCCACGACCAGGATGGCCCGGGCACAGCCGATGATCAAGGCGGCATTGATCATGTCCTTAGCCCCGTCGACAAAAGATTTGGCCAGTTCTTCAGAATTCAACCTCCCGATGATTCCAGAGAGAATTCCCAATGCCAAGAAAAGGCCGGCGATTTCATTGATATACCATTTGTATTTCAGGATGCCGAAGACCAGAAGAACCATCCCCGCCAGGAAAAGATAAAGGACTCGCTTATGAGCACCTGTCAGTTTGATCTTTTCTTGGCTGGGTTTATCGAGATCGAGGCTTTTCTTCCGTTTTAAATCTTCTTCGTAGGTGGGGCTGATCTTCGGGTTTTTGAGGAGGCGGTTGGCATAGCGCATGACGATGATGATAGCGATGGCCGTCCCTACCGCCCAGACGATCAGCCGGTAGATCAGGCCGGAATACAGGGGCAGGCCGGCTATTCCCTGGGCGATGCCGACTGTAAAGGGATTGAAAAAGGCTCCAGCGAAACCTGCCGCTGCCCCCACAAACGGAATACAGACGCCGACGATCGTGTCATATCCGAGTGAGAGAGCCAGAGGAACGAAAATGAGGACAAAAGGCATGGTTTCCTCGCACATCCCGAATACCGCCCCGCCCAGCGAGAAGATGATCATGGTGATCGGGATGAGCAGAGTTCTCATCGCCCGGCTTTGGCCGAATTTCAAAGCCACGTTGTGGATAAAGGCGGTTATGGCGCCCGTTTTTTGGATGACGGCGAAGGCCCCTCCGACGACAAAGATGAAGACGATGATGTAGGCGGCCTCGATGAATCCTTTTATCGGCGAGATAAACAGCGCTCCCAGACCCTGGGGCTGCCGTGCGGCGAACTCGAAAGAGCCAGCCACGGGGATTGTTCGCCCCTCTTTTTCCATCCTCTGGTATTCCCCTCCGGGGACGATCCAGGTGGCGGCGACGGTCAGGACCACCATCGCGTAAATGAGGACCAGGGTGTGCGGGAGTCTGATTTTTTTTATTCTCATTCGTAGATCTCTTTTGTCTCCAGGTTGAATCGGTCACCGGAGTTGAGAATATGCATTCTCATGTTGAAGCTGCTGATCAATTGTGTAGGATGGATGCGGACTTTGGCTCGGGAAGCATCGTAGATAATGACACTGCGTTGACCGATGACCTCGAGGCTCTGATCGGGTTTGACGAGGATGGCCGTGGATTCGTCGATCCCTATCCCGAGAAGCTCTGGGTTTTCGGCGACAAGACTTAACAGGCGGTTGTGTCTTTTACGCCGGATGAAATGCTGGTCGATGATCGCCGATTTTATGAATCCGAATCCTGGGACCGTGACGATGTTGGCCGCCTCGATGGTTTCGAAGGAGCGTCCTTCCCCGAATTCTCTCTTCTCGTCGCCGGTAATCATGATTTCGCTCATGACGGCGGCCCCAGCGCTCGTTCCTCCGATGATGACACCTTCCTCGTAGAGCTCAAACAGTCTTTTGTGAACCGGGGTGTTGAGGAGGATATCGGCGAGTCGGGACTGAACACCGCCGGAGAAGAAGACGCCGCCGACATTATCCAGGATCTTGACTGAGTCCGGCTGCAAGGCCTGTTCACGGGAGAGGATATGGAACTCGACTTCCTGAGCCCCTAATTCTTTCAGCTGAGAGGCCTGTCCAGGCCCCACCTCTTCCGGGGCACTGCTGGCCATCGGAAGGATAACGATCTTGCCTTTTCCAAAATTTTCGGCAATTTCGATAAACTTCTTCATCATGCTTTCGGGACGCTTCCCACCTCCGATGATGAACAGATAACCCTTAGGAAGGGATAGAATCCAAGAAGAACAGGTAAAAAATAGGATTAAGGAAATCACACATGCTCTGCTTACTTTCATCATAGTTTTCCTTTTTTTAATAGGTTATGAATTTTTTTTTGAAGACAAATCATAATATAACAAACTCATAAGGACAAGAATGGAAGCATCCCCAAAACCGTGATAGTAAACCACATTGAGATATGAAATGGATCAGGTAGGGTGTTGAGAAAACCCTAGCAGGGCCGAGCGGGCACGGCTCCTCTCCTCAGGAGAGG
>CAYGBF010000171.1:0-3958 GCA_964348035.1 uncultured Eubacteriales bacterium
GGAGGGAAAGATGTCCATCCACCATTGTTCCAAGAAAACTCTTCTTTTTATCCTTTCAGCAATTATAGTTTTCCTCCTGGGCCATTCCTGCCAGGAAAAATCTTCCTCGAATGCGCTGCCTTACAAGAATCCGTCTCTCTCCATAGATGAGCGATTGGATGATTTGATTTCGAGAATGACTCTTGAAGAGAAAGTGTCTCAGATGATCTATGATGCTCCTGCTGTCGAACGTCTTGATATTCCCGCCTACAACTGGTGGAATGAATGTCTTCATGGCGTTGCCCGAGCTGGGCTGGCGACGTCCTTTCCTCAAGCTATCGGTCTGGCCGCCACCTGGGATACAAAGCTTATCCATCGCGTGTCCACTGCCATATCGGATGAAGCGCGAGCAAAGCATCATGAGTTTATCCGACGGGGAAAAAGAGGGATTTACCAGGGCTTAACATTCTGGTCTCCAAACATCAATATTTTTCGTGATCCTCGCTGGGGCCGCGGCATGGAAACCTACGGGGAAGATCCCCACCTTGCAGGCAAGCTGGCCGTCTCTTTTGTTCGAGGCTTGCAAGGTGATGATCCTAAATATTTAAAAGTTGTCGCTACGCCCAAGCATTATGCAGTCCATAGCGGACCTGAGCCTGACAGACATACATTCGATGCCCAGACGGATGACAGAGACCTGAAAGAGACCTATCTGCCTCATTTTGAAATGGCTGTTAAGCAGGGGCGAGCATTCTCTGTTATGTGTGCCTATAACAGATATATGGGAGAGGCTTGCTGTGGAAGCCGGCGTCTGCTGATAAAGATCCTGAGGGATGAATGGGATTTTGAAGGTTATGTCGTCTCAGACTGTGGGGCGATCAGGGACATCCATGAATACCACAAGGTCGTGGAGACCTCTGCAGAAGCCGCTGCTATGGCGGTAAAGTCTGGATGCGACTTGAATTGTGGACGTGAATACAGAAGCCTCCTTGAAGCGGTTCAGAAGGGATATATTTCGGAAGAACAGATTGACACTGCTGTAAGACGACTATTCCTTGCAAGGTTCAAACTGGGCATGCTTGACCCTCCGGAGATGGTTCCCTATTCAAAAATAGATTACAAAATAGTGGACTGCCCGAAACACAGGAAGCTGGCTTTGGAGGCGGCCAGAGCATCAATCGTGCTCTTAAAAAATGAGGACAATACATTGCCGCTTCCTAAAGACCTCGACTCCATCGCTGTCATCGGTCCCAATGCCGATGACACAGAAGTTCTCCTTGGCAATTACCATGGAAATCCTTCTCAGCCGATAACAGTGTTAGAAGGAATTATGGGAAAAGTCTCGAAGAACACGACAGTTCATTACGCTTTAGGCTGTGAGTGGGCTGATAACTTATCCTGTTTGGAAATCATCCCCACATCGGCTCTGTTCACTTCGGAGGGGGAGAAGAGACAGAATGGCCTGAAGGCTGAGTTTTTCGACAACCGGGATCTCGAGGGAAAGCCCGTTTTCAGTCGTATCGATAAGGGGATTCATTTCAACTGGTGGGACGGTGCGCCCAGAGAAGATTTGGATGACGATAACTTCGGTGTGAGATGGTCAGGAGAGCTTGTGGCGCCTGTCTCGGGCGCTTATATCCTGGGTGGGGAAGGATTCAACGGATTCCGGATATTCCTGGATGACGAGCTCCTGGTCGAGTTCGACGGTCATCATCATCCGAGAAAGACCTACAAAACTGTCAATCTCGAGGCTGACCGATCATACTCGTTGAGGGTTGAATACTTTGAACGGAGTGAAGATGCCCATATGAAGCTGTTGTGGGGAGTTCCGGGCAGAAATCTTAAGCAAGAAGCTATAGAGAAAGCGAAGATGGCTGATGCGGTCATCATGGTAATGGGGCTTTCTCCCAGGCTGGAGGGGGAAGAAATGGATGTCGAGGTTGAAGGGTTTAAAGGCGGTGATCGCCTGGACATAAGATTGCCCAAAAAGCAGAGAAACCTGATTAAATCCATTCATGCCCTCGGAAAGCCAACAGTGCTTGTCCTGCTCAGCGGAAGTGCTCTGGCCATAAATTGGGCCAATGAACATATTCCTGCCATCGTAGAGGCCTGGTATCCTGGGCAGGCGGGAGGCGAGGCGACCGCTGATGTTTTGTTCGGCGATTTCAATCCGGCAGGGAGGCTGCCCGTCACTTTTTATAAATCATTAGACCAGCTGCCCCCCTTCAGAGATTACAATATGCAAGGTCGTACGTATCGCTATTTCAGCGGGATGCCGATTTATCCGTTTGGCTTCGGGCTCAGTTATACAAAATTTAAATACAGCAACCTCAATCTGCCCAAAACTGTAGAAATTGGTCAGGATGTTGTTGTATCGGTGGATATCCAAAATGTCGGGGAGATGGCAGGAGATGAAGTTGTTCAGCTCTATTTGAGTGATGTGGAGGCGAGTGTCCCTGTGCCTATCCGTTCTTTGAAAGGATTTGAGCGGGTCTTCCTCAAACCTGGCGAAAAAAAATCAATCGAGTTCGTCTTGACAGCAGAGGACTTGTCGCTGATCGATAAAGCGTTTAAACGAGTGGTTGAGCCAGGGATTTTTGAGGTATCCGTAGGGGGAAGGCAGCCAGGTTTTTCAGGCTCTGCAGATGCTTGGACGACAGAAGTCCTCATCGGCCGATTTGAAGTCAGAAGATAGGAACTTTAGGCTTGAGCAATTTAAAAGGGGGAGAAGTCATAGCTAGATATAAAGTGACAGTTTAAAAGTGGCATAATATGTTTTCCTGTTCTTGACAACCTCCCCTGATTTGAATTTAATATATCCTCTTAAAAGGAACGCTTTTGATGTTTGTCTGGATTTTCCATCGAATTAGCGGCCTCCTGCTCATCCTCCTCCTGGGCATCAAGTTCACAACGGCATTCTTCCTGATGACAAAGGAACAGAAACCGGACTGGGCTTTGGTGCTCCATACCAACTCCGTCATCGATGTCTTGCTCATCATTTCCGTAGTGGGCCACGCTCTGTACGGCCTGAGGACCGTGATCATCGATCTCGGTGTCCGCCGGGAAAAATTACTTTTTTGGATTTTTTCTCTGCTCATCGTTGTCTTCAGTGCTGTCCTCGTGATTTTTTATTTTACTAGGAATTACTGAATGATCGATCAGGACATCCTCGTCGTTGGGGGTGGGTTGGCCGGGCTGGCTGCAGCTCTCAACAGCAATTCGAACCTTCGGGTTGCCGTCATCTCTAAGGTCCATCCTCTCCGCTCCCATTCTGTCTCTGCCCAAGGGGGGATCAACGCGGCTTTGGGCAACAATCCTGAGGGGAAGGACGACAGATGGGAAAGGCATGCTTTTGACACTATCAAAGGCAGCGATTACCTGGCGGATCAGGGGGCGGCCGAGTTGATGTGCCAGAAAGCCATCCCCGCAATTTTTGATCTGGAACATCAGGGCGTTCCTTTCAGCCGTTTTCCTGGGGGAGTCATCGCCCAGAGGCCCTTCGGCGGCGCGGGATTTCCGCGGACGTGCTACGCGGCCGATCGAACGGGATTGGTGATCCTCCACACTCTCTTTGAACAGTCATTGAAAAAACGAGTCGAATTTTTTGATGAGTGGCTGGTGACCAAACTCGTGGTTAAGGATGGACAGTGTTTGGGAGTCATCGTCTATGATCTCAGCACTGGCCAGATCATGCCGGTTAAAGCCCGGGCGGTCATCTTCGCCACAGGAGGTTACGGGAGAGTCTACTCGAGGACGACCAATTCATACATCAACCACGGCAGCGGTATCGGGATGCCCTACCGGGCAGGAGTGGCCTTGAAGGATCTGGAATTTGTCCAGTTTCATCCCACCTCCCTTTTCCCGAAGAATATATTGATCACAGAAGGGGCCCGAGGAGAGGGCGGTTATCTCTTGAACAACATGGGGAAGCGATTCATGGAAGACTATGCTCCATCGGCCATGGAGCTTGCCCCCCGCG
>CAYGBF010000172.1:0-1589 GCA_964348035.1 uncultured Eubacteriales bacterium
GAAAAATCATCTTCCTCTCCGTTATCGTCCTGTTTGTCGCCGCTGTTTTTATGATCCGCTTCATGGGGCAGGAGCTGATCCCAGTCATTTCTCAAGGAGAATTTTTGATCAATGTCGAGTTCCAGCCCGGAACCTCTCTCAGAGAAAACGCGGCCATCATATCCGACATCTCCGATACCCTAAAAAAATACGAGGACATCGACAGTGTTTATGAGCTGATAGGTAAAGGATCTCGGGGGGGTATTTCTTTCCAGGAGGAGCGAGAAAACCTTTCCGAGTTCACCATCCGTCTCAAGCCCGGCATACTGGGAAAGAAGGAGGACCGGATCATGGACAGGGTCCGGGCAGACATGGAAAAGTTTCCGACCACCAAAGTTAAAGTCTATAAGCCGCGTCTTTTTTCGTTCAAAGCTCCTCTAGAAGTCGTTGTTTCGGGTAACGACCTGGAGGCCATCAAACAGGTCTCCGATGAACTCCTGGAAAAGCTCCGGGGTGTGGAGGGAATTATTGACTTGAAGTCCAGCATGGAAGAGGGCTATCCAGAAATACAGATCATCTTTAACCGGGCTGTTTTGGCCTCTCAAAACATGACTATTAACTCCGTCGGAGCCCAGATCAGGAATAAAATCGAGGGCGAAGTGGCCACTCGCTTCATCGAGAGTGACCGAGAGGTGGACATCCGAGTTCGACTTTCCGAGGATTATCGCGACCGGGTGGACAAGGTCAGCCGGATCAACATCCGCAACGGCTTGGGTGTTATGGTGCCGCTGAAAGCACTGGCTGAGATCCGGATCAAGGAAGGCCCGGCCGAGATCCGCCGTATCCTTCAACAGAAATCTGCGGTCATCACCGGAAATATCTCGGGCATCTCGCTGGACTCGGCAAAACAAGATGTCATGGCCGCCGCAGCAACCATAGACTGCGGCCCCGAATGCACGATTGCCCTGGCCGGACAGAGCATGGAGCAGGATGTGGCGTTCTCCTCGATGATTTTCGCCATCTTCCTGGCTGTGTTCCTCGTCTATCTTGTCATGGCCTCCCAGTTCGAATCCTTTAAAAAGCCGTTCATCATCATGTTTACCATCCCTCTCGGTATCATCGGAGTGGTCATCGTCGGCCTTATTTTCAGCATGTCGATCAACGTGATCGTGCTGATCGGCCTGATCATCCTCTCGGGCATCATCGTCAACAACGCCATCGTCCTCGTGGATTACATCGGTCAGCTTCAGAAACAAGGAATGGCCAAGGTGGAGGCGATTAAAACCGCCGCCCAAGTCCGATGGCGGCCGATCCTGATGACCACGATCACCACGGTTCTGGCCCTTCTCCCTATGGCTCTGGATTTAAACGAGGGGTTTGAGATCCGTATTCCGTTGGCCCTGACTCTGATCGGAGGTTTGATCTTCGGGACATTCTTGACCTTAATCTTCATCCCGCTGGTCTACAGCCTGGCCCGGCGAAGCGGTCGCTCCCTCCTCTACTACGCGATCCCGCTTCTTGCCGGTATCGCAGTCGCTCATTCGTTCATTCCGCCGACACCGGGACCGGTCGCCGTCGCGGGCCTCCTGGGAGCCGATCTGGGTTGGGTC
>CAYGBF010000173.1:0-4934 GCA_964348035.1 uncultured Eubacteriales bacterium
TCCTCACTGCTTTTTATGGTTTTATCCACGATATCCATGGTCATCGCCCGGTGGAAATCTATGAAGACAACACCCATGGCTTCCTCGGGGACCAGACTCAACATATCCTTAACAGTAGCCGAACCGGCTCGAGGAATAGATGGTCCTTTCTCACAGGAGAAAAAAGAAATGAAAACGAGAGCGAACACAATCCCAAGACCGACAACTTTTTTCATGTTACCTCCTTTAGTTCACGAAGTCGCTATCGTCTATATACCAAAAAACACTCAACCTGAGCAAATTTTTTTGTCTTTCACGGAGTTGCTTGCTGTCTGAAATAATACGTTGCCTTGATCATGGTTGATTTGTTATAAAAGGGACATCACGACAGGAGTCTCACCATCAAGGAGGTCTTATGTCTAAATCAAAAACATCAATCCTTCTCCTCCTCGGAGTCGTTTTTATCCTCTCCCCGTTAGCTTCCTGGGAGGGTGAATTCCCGATTATTTTAAACATGAAAGACCGGGCTGCTGTCGTCGATAACTGGCTCAAAATCCGGTTAGAAAGAGTTTTACCGGAGATCATGCGCCGGGAAAACTTCGACATGTGGCTCGTCATCTGCCGAGAGTACAACGAAGACCCCGTGTACCTGACGTTAGTTCCTTTCACTTCTTTGGCCGCTCGCCGGCTGACCATGCTTGTTTTTTACGATGGGGGAGAACAGGAAATTGAACGCCTCGCTGTCAGCCGCTACGGAATCAGAGGTTTCTACGAGGCTGTTTGGAACCCCGAAGAGATGGACCAGTGGGACTGTCTGGCTAAAGTCATCAAGGACAGGAATCCGAAGAGGATCGGGATTAATGAATCGGAACATTTTGCCTTCGGCGATGGCCTTTCCGCATACCTAAAAAAAAGGCTCGTCAAGGCTCTTGGTCCCGAGTATTCCTCCCGCCTCCAGCCGGCGGAAAGACTGGCGGTCGGCTGGTTGGAAACACGAACCCTGGAAGAGCTCGAGGTCTATCCCCAAATCGTCTCCATAGCTCATCAGATCATCGCCGAAGCGTTCTCCAGCCGTGTCATAACGCCGGGTATTACGACCACCCAAGATGTGGTCTGGTGGATGAGAGAGAGATACCGGGAACTCCGATTGACCACTTGGTTTCAGCCCTCTGTTTCCATTCAGAGGTCAAAGGACAGCCCTTACACCGGAAATGTCATCCACAGAGGAGACCTGCTCCATTGTGATATAGGGATCATCTATCTACGTCACAACACCGACACTCAGGAGCACGCCTATGTGCTGCGCGAAGGCGAGCAGGATTGTCCTCATGGATTAAAGGACGCTTTGAAATTAGGGAACCGTCTTCAAGATATTCTGATGGCCGAGTTTAAGAAGGGCCGCACGGGGAACGAGATCTTGACGGCTGCCCTCGCCAAGGCCAAGGCTGAAGGTTTAAAGGCCCAAATCTATACCCATCCTTTGGGATACCATGGTCACGGTGCCGGTCCCACCATCGGCCTGTGGGACAGACAAGACGGAGTGCCCGGAAAAGGAGATTATCCCCTGTTTTATGATACCTGCTATGCTATCGAGATCAATATCAAAAGATCTCTCTCAGAGTGGGGAGGACAGGAAATCAGGATTGCCCTCGAACAGGATGCTGCTTTCACCAAGACGAGGATCTACTTTCTCGACGGACGGCAAACCAGATTCCATCTCATCAAGTAAGCTCCGGATCTATTTTAAGTATCTGAAGAGCTCCATCTGGGAGGAATACAGCCAGCACCGAATCCAGATGAGGGCGAACATGAACGACTGCTGGACAAAGAAGGCCAGCAGGACTGTCAAGAGGTGAGACTGGGGGATGATCTCTTTAAGCAGGACATAAAGGATCGACACGACAACCGTTAACAGGAATAACATATAATAGAGCCCGAGAGTGGAGCCCAGATGCCGGAAGACAAAACCGAAGGCCCTGCCGACTGTCAGAGGAATATTGGTTTCATCCTCTAAAACCAACCGAATCCGGGCGTAATCGAAAACCATCTGAACAAAGAAAACAAGAAATAGAACGATAACACTGAACAGGATTCCGAGCCCAAAAGGGCCGACCTCAGAAATCGCGTTCTCGGTGACACGAGCCATAACAGGAAGAAACACAAGGGAGTATACGAGCCCTATGATCAAAAATAGGGCCCAGGAAAGGAGCATCAGAAGGAAGAACAGGAAAAAATAGTTTCCGGCCTCCTGAAAAAAAACTCCCAGAGTGAATCGGGGATTCTCCGGCCTGAGCACAGACAGAATCCCCCCGGCGAGAAAGGTATGGAAAATGAGGTAGATCGCCCCGAGAATCAAGATGGAGGAGGGGAGCTCTAAGAATCTCATCTGGACCAGGTATTGGAGGTTATCGAGGAGGGCTCCCTTTCCGATGATGGACGGGCGGAATGTCGAGTCCAGACCACGCGCTTCATCCCTGAACTCCTGCCACCACAGATAATCAAAACCTTTGGCCATCCTTTCACCCACCAGGCTCGAGCCGAAAGACTCCTGAAGCGAATGATAGATCGGGACAGCCAAAACCAGCGAAAACGCAAAATTGATCAGGAAGAGGGTTACCACCATCCGAGGAATTCTTCCTATCTTCTTAAGCCCTTTTACCAGGTTGAGGATGACTTTCATCGGGATTCTCCTTAGCCGCCGAAGACGGTAAACAACTCCAAGGCGTGCTGGAGCCAGATCATCCAGTTGGACATCCATTTCAAGGGGGCCAGGTTGTTGGCCTTGCTCATCAGACTGTTGTTCGTCCTGTTCTGGTCGAGCACGAGTTTGAAATCAGGATCGACGACGGCCATCTTTACCCGGGCGGGACGATCGTAGGTAAACTTTCTCCAGCGGTACTGACCATCCCAGGTGTTTCTGACCTTCTCTCCATCCTCGAAGACCACCAACACTTCGACGGGAATCTTGACTTCGCCCAAACGTCGGACGATGACATCGGATTCGTAGGCTTCACTCCGCCCTGAAACCTGGCTGCCCGTTTCATACCTCCCATCAAACCAGCCTCGGGGAGGATCAGCCTTCCGGCTGGTTATGCTTTCGATGGCATAATCCAGTTTACCCGATCCGTAGATGAATTGGCCCAGGAACCAGCTCATATCCTGTCCAGCAAACTCCGAGACCACGTCGCAGAAATCCTGCGGACGGGGATGTTTGAACCAGAATCGTCGAGAATAGGCTTTCATCATCCGGTTGAATAATTCTTCGCCTATGAACCTTTTCAGCATCCTGAGCATCAAACTCCCTTTGGCGTAAGAATTGGCGCCGTAGCTGTTTCCGTTTAAAAAATCCCATGAGAACCGCTGCATGATGTCCATAGTCGATGTCGAACGGTGGTCGGATATTCCTTCGGCCTCGACCGGAATCTTGACGTTTTTAAACGTCAAAGGGATCCCAAAATAGAACTTCGAATACAAGGGCTCACCGTAGGCTTGGTAATAGATTTCTGTGTCCAGGAAAGACGTGAATCCCTCATCCATCCAGGGATACTCAAACTCGTTGGTCGCGACGAGGCCGTAAAAATACCCGTGGCCAAACTCGTGGATGGTGACTGCTTCAGGACTTGGAATCCCCTTCCTGGTCAGGAAGTAAGCTCCGCCGGTAAAGAAGGTGGGGTATTCCATCCCTCCCGAGCGGCTGTTGAACGCCGGGTCAACACACGTAACGGTCGTGTACGGATAGGCGCCGTAGAGTCGGCTGCAGGTGCTGATCGCGTGCTTGATAGCCTCCATGTACCGTTGCTTGAGGTTTTCGTGCTGCGGCTGGAGCAGGAGGGTTATCTCAGTCTTATGGCCCTCTTCGGAGAAGACAAATGTTTCTTTATACTTCAGAAAACGGGGACTGGCTGTCCAGGCAAAGTCATGCACGCTGTGCTGATAGTAGCGGTGGGTTGTGGACCCATCACGGTTGTTCTTTATTTCTCTGTGTTCCCCCGTGGCTCCGACGATGTAGGCGGAGGGAATGGTGAGCCGGACATCATAAGTCCCGAAATCGGCATAATACTCGCTGGCGGCGTGGTACTGATGACAGTTCCAACGACCATCCTCGAAGACGCCGATTTTTGGATACCATTGGGCTATGAAGTAGTAATCCTTCCAAACCCCTGTTCGTGGGACAGGTCGTGGTATCTTGGACTGAAAATCGATGACCAGAAGGATGGTTTGACCGGGTTCGATGGACTTCGGCAGTTTTACCGAAACGACCGTCTGATCGAGGATGTTGTCATCATCGGGATTCCGGAATTCGAGGGATGGCGTCAGATCAAATTCATCAAAAAAAGGATTTTCGACGATCTTTATCGTTTCGAGACGGCAGTACCCCCATTCACCCTTTTCAAAATCATGAATCCTCCCCGCCCAGGATCCGGCTTCTCTGAGAAAGGTGCTCTTGTTATTCTGGAAGGCATTCCAGTAGAGATGAAACCAGAGCTCATCCGCAGGCCATTCGGTCGTGTTTTTCCAGGACAGGATTTCTCTGCCTTGGATCGTGTTTTCTCCAGTGTCCAAACGGATATCCATCGTGTAGTTAGCCACTTGTTCGCATAACGGTTCATCCGCGCCGAAAAGGGAGGAGAAAAAAAGGAAGAAGAGAAAAGATGTGATGATGCCAACACGAATTTTTCTAGACATTTTATCCTCCCTAGGTCAATGTTTGCTCATCTCATAGATTGTCCTATTATTATGGATGGGATGGCTTTACGCAATAAAAAGTTTGATCCAATCAGGGGCAATTCGGATGACGGATGCATCCCCAAAACCGTGATAGTAAACCACATTGAAATATGAAATGGATCAGGTAGGGTGTTGAGAAAACCCTAGCAGGGCCGAGCGGGCACGGCTCCTCTCCTCAGGAGAGGAGAGCGAGGCCCGGTTTCCCGCCTCCGCGGGAACAAGCTCCG
>CAYGBF010000174.1:0-11433 GCA_964348035.1 uncultured Eubacteriales bacterium
AAGAGCGTGCGTTTTCAGAATGTTCCCTCTTTTGTCTTGGCTCTGGACGAGATCATCGATGTGCCGCAGTCGGGTCGAGTGAAATATGACCTGGCGTTTGGCGGCGCTTTTTATGCCTATGTCCAGGCAGAAGATGTAGACCTGGATCTATCAGCCCAGAACTACAGTCAGATTATCGAAAAAGGCATGAGCATTAAGCGGGCAATCATGGAGGCAAGAGACATCGTCCATCCCTTCGAACAGGACCTGAATTTTCTGTACGGGACGATCTTCATCGGTCCTCCGCGGGGCGAGGAAGCGGACAGCCGGAATGTCTGTGTTTTTGCCGAAGGTGAAGTGGATAGGAGCCCGACCGGGACAGGTGTCAGCGGTCGCCTGGCCTTACATCACGCCCGTGGAGAGATCGGTCTCAACCAACCTTTGGTGGTGGAGAGTCTAATCGGAAGCCGGTTTACAGGGAGAGCAATCAAGGAGGTTCAGTATGGTCCCCATCAGGCTGTTATTCCCGAAGTGGAAGGGACGGCCTCCATCACCGGCCGGCATGAATTTGTCTTTGATCCGAAGGATCCCCTGTCCACAGGCTTCTTCCTCAGATAAAAAACGGAAAAGGTATCTGCCTCAATTTTTTGTCTCTTGCTCTTTTTCGTGAATTTAAATAATATATCTGCCTTCGAATAAGGATTTACCTAAAAGGGACAAAAGCGTGTCTCGTTTGGCGGGGACAGGAGTGATATGAAAAAGGATATCATTAAACTTATCGTCAGCCTCCTCATCTGTCAGGCTGCAGGTTTTTTGGGTTCGCTCGTGACCTCCCCCTCCATCCCGGTCTGGTACGCATCTCTTGAAAAGCCCTCCTTCTCACCGCCGAACTGGGTCTTTTCTCCTGTCTGGATCACCCTCTATGCGCTGATGGGGATTTCTCTGTATCTGTTATGGCGGGAGGACACCAAAATTCCGAAGGTCCAGATCGCCCTTTTCTTCTTTGTTGTTCAATTGATCCTGAATGTCAGCTGGTCGATGGTCTTTTTTGGCTTGAAACTCCCGTTTTTGGCCTTCATCGAAATCCTACTCCTCTGGATGGCCATCTTGTTGACCATCCTGAGAGCTCTAAAGGTTTCCAAAACAGCAGGCTTCCTGCTTCTCCCGTACATCCTGTGGGTGAGTTTCGCCGCCGTACTCAACTTTTTCCTCTGGTATTTGAACAGATAAAAGACTAAGCCGGAAAGGTCTGTAGAATTTTTTATCTTATCCGGAAGGAGGGATAAACATGAAAAAATTTTGGCCATATGGCTTCTTTATCGTTTTAACAACTCTCATTTTACTTCACTCTGTATCTTCTGTCAGCCAGAAGGGATCGGAACACGGGCAGCTTAGAGTGAACAGCCAGAGGATCGAAAAGCGGATCATGGAGCTGGCCGAATTCGGTAAGGATCCTCGAGGAGGAATCAGTCGAGTGGCCTTCAGTGAAGCCGATATCCAGGGGCGGGCCTACATCATGACCCTGATGCAGGAGGCTGGTTTGGAGGTTAACGTGGATGCGGCTGGAAACATCATCGGCTGGAGAAAGGGGAGTGATCCCAGCCTGCCGCCGATCCTCTCCGGGTCTCACACCGATTCTGTCCCCAACGGAGGAAAGTATGATGGGGCCTTGGGTGTCATATCCGCCATCGAGTGTGCTCAAGTCTTAAAGGAAAACGGGATCGTGACCCGCCATCCTCTGGAAGTCGTCGTCTTTGTCGACGAAGAAGGAGGTCTGGTCGGAAGCCGGGCCATGATCGGGACGCTGACTCAAAGCGCCCTCGATGTCCGAAGCCACAGCGGGAAAAAAGTAGGGGAGGGGATCGTCGCTCTGGGTGGAAACCTGGAGAAGCTGGCCGATGTCATCAGGAAGAGAGGAGACATCAAGGCCTTCATCGAAATTCATATCGAACAGGGATCCATCCTGTATTCCAAGAACATCGATGTGGGGATTGTCGAGGGTATCGTGGGCATCAACTGGTGGACGGTCGACATCGAAGGCTTTTCCAACCACGCGGGAACGACCCCGATGGACATGCGGCAGGACGCTCTCCTGGCTGCGGCCCACCTCATCATCGCTGTCAACCGCGTCGTGACTAGCGAACCCGGCCGCCAGGTCGGCACGGTCGGACGAATCCGGTGTGAACCGGGAGTCCCGAATGTCATCCCCGGACATGTGGTGATGAGCGTGGAACTGAGGGACCTCTCGGGCGAAAAGATCGGCGCGTTGATCAAGAAAATCAAACAGGAAGCTGCGAGTATCGCTGAAAAGACCGGGACAAAAATACATTTCGAGGGAATCGATGCCGCGGCCATCCCAGCGCCGCTTGATCTCCGGGTGCAAAGGTATCTTGTCGAATCAGCCAAAGAGCTGGGATTAACTTATCTTGTCATGCCCAGCGGGGCCGGCCATGATGCCCAGAACATGGCTCGGATCGCACCGACGGGGATGATTTTTGTCCCGAGTGTGGGGGGTGTCAGTCATTCACCCAAGGAGTTCACGAGGACCGAGGATATGGCGAAGGGAGCCAACGTTCTCCTCCAGACCATCCTAAAAATCGATCGAGATTAAAAAAAGGTGACTGTCTCCCTTCTGTCATCCTGTTCTCATCCGTCATTTCCGCCTCCTTCCCTCCGTCATCCCAGCTCCTTCCCGTCATCCCAGCGAAAGCTGGGATCCAGAGCTAAGAAAGACTCTCATTTTTATAAGACTAGGTCCCTGCCGGAGCCTGTGCCAGCGTAGGCTGGTGCTGGAACAAGCAAAAAAAATTTATCCTTATAAGACTAGGTCCCTGCCTCCGCAGGGACAAGGGGGGTGGGAAAATCTCACCCTAAAAAAATTATGACTTTATTTTAAAAATTTAATTATGGTATAATAAAGACGCTGGCTGGAGAGGAATCCTCCTTAGCCCCGCTTCCTTTTCCTTTTCCAAACCTTGGCGCCTCGACAGCCAGCATAATTATCTCCCCCTCTTATCAAAGGGACTTTTCTGCTAACCTTTACCGAATCCGTGGTTTTTTGACATAATTTGTCACTTTTTTTTATTCCCTTTATGTATTCCAGGATGACTATTGGTTCCCCCTCCAAGTTGATTGTGCTATTATTCAAAAAAATCAGGATAAACATTTTTTTCTGATGGGGCGTAATAGGAATAGAGATCACTCGAAGGACATGAATGATATCCAGTTGGTGAACTCGTGTTTACAGGGAGATGTGGATGAATTTCAAAAGATCGTGGAAAAATACAGAGGAAAAGTCATGGCCCTGGCCATAAACGTCCTTGGTAATCGACAGGATGCCGAAGATGCCTGTCAGGACACGTTCATCCATGTCTACCGCAGTCTCGACACGTTCGATACGGCGAGACCCTTTCGATCCTGGATGTACGCGATTCTTTTTAACCAGTGCCGGGATCAGCTCAGGAGGAGAAAGCGATTTTTCAGGTTTTTTAAAAAAGCCAAGTCTGAGCCGCTTTTCTCTCCGATGAGTTCGGGTTCGGATGACACCTCACGCCAGGTTTTCCCCAAGGGGGTCTTCAAAGAGCTCACTCCGAGGGAAAGGGCTGCCCTTTACCTCTGGGCAGTGGAAGGCTACACCAGCCAAGAGTCGGGCCGCGTGCTCGGCTGCTCGGCGAGCACGGCTCGAGTTCATCTCTACAAAGCCCGAAAAAAAGTCAAAGCTATTCTGGAGAAAACTAATGTATCTCTGTAAGATCACGCATTTTTTCTTTAAGATTTTTCCGTTTAAGGTCTGGCAGGATTTTTTGTTCCGCCGTCACATCCAGGACTGCTCGTCCTGTCAAGAGAAAATAGCAACGGTCAAAGAAGCTAAATCCCTGCTGTTCCAGGAAGACGAGTTTGACATCCCAGAGAATATTTTCCTGGCCGTAAAGGTAGGATTAGGAAAAGCACAGAAGAAGAAACGATATCTCTATCGCCCAAGCTTGGGGTGGGCAGCAGCCGCAGCGGGCCTACTCATCATCATCGGCTTAGGCCTCTGGGTACTGTTCGGTGGTTTTCCTGCCAAAGTGCCGGCCGAACAAACCCTGGTCAAACGCTTCCAGATAAAATACCTGAGGATCGAGGATAAACCGGCCAAAGCCTATCTGTACACTGTCAGCGAGCCAAAGATGGTCTTCGTCTGGGCCGAAAGAAATAGTTAAGGAGGTTGTGATGTTTAAGAAAAAAATATCTTTAATCGTGGTTCTTCTGTTTAGTTTAGGATTTCTTTATCTACAAGCCAATGTCTCTTTGGACCTCAAGTTAAGGTTTTACGAGGGCATGAGAACAGAAACATCGGACACGCCCCGGTCTGTGACTTCGTCTTACCTTCAGTCTACGGTGACAGCCAGCATCAAATCAAAATATTTACCGGCTGAAGAGCAGGATCAGATCAAGAAGGTTTTTAACCTGAAGGATGTGAGGCTGATCACTGAGGCTGATTTAAGATGGAACTCAAAGGATTCGGAGAGAATCTTTCACATTTTCCGCCTGGACAGCAAGGAATATCTGTTCCTGATCACCCCCATCTCTCCCGTCAGGAAGCGCCAGTTCCGGATCGAAGTTTTCGAACAGAGCCAAGAGACGAAAAACAGCCTGTTGGATACGGAAATCATCCTTCCCGAGGATAATATCGCCGTTTTTGGGTTCGAAGATACCCAGGCTAATCCGTATTTTATTTCCTTCCATATTCCAGGTACCGTCCTCGGTGGTGTTGTCGGAGGTGTGTTGGGTGGTGTTAAGAAAGAGGAGGAAATCCCGGACGCAGTCAGAGCCATCGGTGATGTAAAACCCCCCAAACTGCTGAAAAAAGTCGATCCAGTTTACCCGGAAGAAGCGCGAAAGGCCAGCGTCGAGGGCGTGGTTATTCTCGAAGCCACGACCGACAAAGAAGGCAATGTTGCCCGGGTGAATGTACTAAGGAGTAATTCGCCCCTCCTGGATCAGGCCGCTATGGATGCGGTTCAACAGTGGAAGTATAAACCTATGCTGAAAGGAGGGAAGCCTAGGGGAGTTATTTTCACGGTCACGGTTCGCTTTAAACTCAAAGAGGGCAACACAGAAGATTTCGACCGGGGAGCCTTCATCGCAAAAGACGATAAGGAAATCAAAGTTCCCAAACTCCTGAAAAAAGTCGATCCGATCTATCCCGAGGAGGCAAAGAAGGCCATGATTCAGGGCGTCGTCGTCCTGAGAGTTTGGGTCGATGAACAGGGGCTCGTCGAAAAGGTCATGGTCATCAAGAGTGAGAGTGCAGTGCTGAACGAACCAGCCATAGATGCGGTTCGACAGTGGAGATACGAGGTTTCCAACCTGATGGGAAAACCGACTCCCGTGGTCTTCAACGTTACAGTGACTTTCAAACTTAGATGAAAAACTCAGACTGATCGATTAAAACCAGCGGAAGATATTAAACCCCACCCGAAATTCGTTGTCTCCCAGCCTGAACTCGCCGCCCGGGATGAACTGAGCCGAGGTCAACCCGACCGAGTTGAGGACAAAGACTTGGAAGACATGGCCGCCGATTTTCTTCTCCAGTCCCAACCCCCAGCCTGAAAAATCCTCAGCATACCCAGATAAAACCGGCACCCATTCCACGATGAGCGAGAAATCTGCCAAGATCATGAACCTGGAGCCCAGTCCCAAGGCGAATGTCCCCTCGGATGAAGACTCAAAAGGGTGAGTGTTGGAGGAGTAAGCCGGTACGACGAGGAAAGATAAAGCCGGAGTCAGTTGATGAGAGAAGACGATCTGGAGGCTGAATTTAAAGTTTTCTGACCGAAACGTTTCTTTTCCGGGCTGGGATTGAGTGATCAGACTGCCGCCGATATTTATCCCGGCTGAGAACGGCATTGAGCTTTTTTTCCCCCCCTCCACGAGGATCCATTTCAGGGAAAACTCTGCCTCCTTGAGGAGGTTGGTGCGGCCGAGAGTGAGGCTGAGGTTGTCCGTTATCCCGTAGCCGAGGCTTAGGTATATTGCGGCCGGACCATCCAACCCGTAGAAAAAATCATAACCTTCCTTGACAGCCGGGAAGTAGCGGTGGGAAATCCTGAACAGGACCTGTCCCTGTCCTACGGACCGGGTGGTGGGCAGGTTTATGGTCCGAGTTCCCCAGAAGGCCGGTTTGCGGAATTGAGCCTTTTCCGGAGCTTCTTTTTCTACGCCCCGATTTTCTGGACGATCTTTCAGTCCTTTGATCCAGTCTTCGATGGTCTGGATATCCTCGTCTGCAAGAGGAGGAGCATTGAGCGGCATGCGCCTCCCGGCTATGGCCTCATCACCCTTGATCTTCATCGGCAGATAGCTCTTCCCGGGTTCTTCAGAATCGACAAGCTTTAACTGACGGAGTTCTTGGCTCTGGACATTGAGGAGCGAATCGAGAAACTTGCCTTCCTCAAGACTCAGGTTCATCGCTGGGTAGGCCCCCTGGTGACAGCCTGTAATGCTGCAATTCTGTTTGAAAATCAGGGCCACCTGGTCCTGATCCGTCATCAAGTTCCCAGAAATACCCGCCGCGAGAGCGAAAGTCATTCCGATGAAGCTTATGATCAAAAATCTCACATGTTTAAAACTCACGGTCATCTCCTTCGAAGGATATGTCTATTCAAAAATAGAAGTCAGCACCGAAACAGGGTCACTTCGGAAAAACTGAACGGCCATCCTTGATGTCCTTTCTCCCTATGGTGAAGGGAGCGAGACTGAGTTTACTTCTGGATATTTAAGCTCTGAGCCGAGCAGACTGTGGGGGATGAGAAAGATCACCAACGTAAGCACCGAAGCCCCAAGAACCCAGCCCCGGGCTGGTCGGCCGCCGCGACCGGCGATAACTGCTGCCAGCCAGCCGACCATGGCGATGAGCGTTTTGTTGTCTGTCAAGTCAAACCCGAAAGGGAATCCAGTCCAGAGGGCACCGAAGGCATATTTTTGGACGATAGGTCCCAGGATCATCCCCCCGATAAACAGTAGCCCTGCCGCCCACAGGGCCAGTTTTCGAGGATTGTTCTTCCTGCCGAGAGCTTCTATTCCGGCTCGGGTAGAAACTAACATAGCCGAAAACATAACGATAACATGGATTAACAGGATGGCTGTCGGCACCGCTCCTTTGAAGCGGATGACGACGGGCTTTTCGCCAGAAAGAGAGACCTCTTTCTCTCCTTTCACGAGGAAAACCCTGTATTCCAGTTTTCCCGCTGGCGGCTGAGTTGGGAGGCGACCCACAAGGTCAGTTTCCTCTCGTACCAGCGGTTTCCTTGTCCAGCTTTCACCTGTTTTAAACCTTCTGAAGAGGACATATCCTTGAATGTCTGGGTTGGGGACTTCGACCGCAAATTCATAATCTTCGCCAGTAATAGGGTTCCGGGCCAAACGATAGGATATGCGAGAGTCATCGATGGAGACTTTACCGTGCAGGGGATAAGTGGGCCCTGTTAGCCGCTGGTAGACAGCAGAAAAGAGGGTGATGAGAAGAGCGATTATCCAGAACAAGACTTTTTTCATCTCTCTATTATTTCCTTTTCTCTTGAATGACCGGCGACAGGAGCAGGAGAGGTACAGTGTCGGCGGATTTCCTCGAGTAGCAGTCTGACCGCGTGTCGTACCTTAATAAATTTTACTAGATTTATATTTTTAGTCAATTAGAATTTTCGCCTGTGTAGAGAATAAGGCTGATCCCATTTTTTACATGTTTAGGGGAGTGATTTTTGGAGGAGGGAAGACTTCAGGCGAGGTTGTTGTCTATCAAAAAAGGTTGAGAGGGATGATTTCTAAAGAGCTCAGTTTGTCGGGGCGGGTTGAGGACCGTTGGTCACGTCGTCTTCGTTTTCTTTCTCCGGTTCAACCTCGATGCCTAACAGCTGGGCTGATGCTTCGTAAAGCTGCCTGAACGACTTTTTGGATTCCTGGAGTTGAGCGAGCTTTTCCCGGATTTTCTGAATTTCTTTAGCCATGTCGCTGTCGATCGACTCTAACTGATTTTTAGCTTCATCCATCGTCTTTTTGTAAAGGTCTTCTTGCTCTTTTGTTAAACCCATTTTACCACCTCAATCATTTATTTTTCTTGAATACAATCTTGAACGGTTTCCAAACCTTAACTTTGACTCCATCCTTGACCGCGGGCTTAAACCTCCATTGGTTGACGGCTTTTATGGTCGCCTTGTCATATCCCAACTCGGGTATTCCTCCCTTGAGGACCACGGTTTTTTCGACTTCTCCGTTTTCAGAGATTAAAACGTTAACCGTCACACTTTCCTCAGAATCTTGAGTCATAGCGGCAAGAGGATATCTAGGTGGGACGCGTTTGATCAATATAGGAGGAGTGTCGACCATAGTCAGGGCGACGATATCACCTGGCTGAGCTTGAGGAGGATTAGCTTGCGGAGTGGATGGATTGATGTTCTTGTCTGCTTCTTCCGATAGATTGGCCTCACCAGTCAAAACCGACTTTTGTTCGGTCCCGAGTTGATCGGCCTTGGCTTTTATTTCAGGGTTAATGTCAATCTCTTGATAGACAGGTGCATCAGGGAGGACTGGCTCAGTGAACTCGGGGGAAAGAGTCGTCGGCGGGGGAGGATTGGTTGTGGGAGGTGTTTCTTTCTCTGAGGAAGCCGGTGTTTCGACTTCGGCGTTCGACTGAGTTTCAGGAGGAGATGTCCCGGGATTGGTCTTGTTTTGTTTGTCTGATGTGTTCGGTGACACGGCGGACCCGGGTGTGTTTTCATCTTGTGTCTCTCCGGGGGTCGGGAAGAGGGCTGCGGAAAGATCGGCCAGTTGTACCCCCTCTGAATTTTTAGCCGAGGCCGGGGAAGATTGAGAGACCTTCCGAACAAGAGATGTATCTCCTTTTTTAGGCAGGAGGAAAATAAGAGCGGACCCAGCCGCAATCAGGCCGACTAACACCAGAGGAAGAATATATTTCAGCGCCGGCTTTTTCTTGACCAAGGATATAACAACCATAAATTTCTCTGAAAGGGTCTTTCTATCAACTCCCTTCTCTTCAGCAAATCCTTTGAATATCCCCTGCTTTGGTGTGTCTTCGAGTTCCTGTTTACTGTCTGTCTCCTGTATAAAGTCTGGTCTTTTTTCACCCTTCTTTGGGGTTTCGATGGCAGCAGTCGGTTCGACTGATGCTGTCGATTTTTTTTCAGTGTCCTCTTCTTCGACTTCGTGCTCGACCTTTGCTCTTTCCTGTTCTTGAGGCAGTGGGGTGTCTTGTGGTTGCGGAGCTGGTTCAGCAGGAGATGTGTCTGAGGTTGGTTCGGCTTTATCAACCCCGACACCCATCCCAAACTCTGTTAACGTGTCTTTGAGCATCTTATCGATATCTTCGGGAAGCTGCTGTTTTTTCTGTTTTTCTGTCAACTCAGCCTCAGGAGCAGGCATGGAGTCAGGCAGTTGGTTTTTCAAGCCAGTAGGAGGGGCCTCTGACTGCTCAGGTTCGAGGGGTGCATCGGCAGCCTCTGCTTGAGTGGTTGTCTTTGATCCCTCGGATACCTTTGTTTGGCCCTCGGCTTTTTCTTTTGCCCCGTTTCCGAGTAAGTCTAGTATAGACGAGAGAACCTCATGGCTGTTGTAAGGTTTTTTAAAAAAGGCCATATCTTCTCCGGAGTGAGTCGCCTCTCTCTTGCACTGCTCTTCTCCGTAAAACTCGGTCGTGAAAACGATCGGGATTTTCCGGCCGGCGTTCTGGAACAGGTTTTTGCAGAGGTCAAACCCGTGGACCTTGGGCAGCATCGGCTCCAGGACAATCAAATCCGGCCTTTCTGATTGGAATTTTTCTTGTCCGGATTGGCCGTCCTTGGCGATGGAAACCTCGAATCCCTCCCCACTCAGATATTTGGAGAGGTTTTCAGAGGTTTCGTTATCAAAATCAACGATGAGTATTTTCTTTTCTTTCATTGTCAGACTCATCCTCTCTCTGTTCTTTTTCTGGACTTTCGGGAAGACATCGCTTCCTGACGCAGTGGAATCATTCCCCCAGTCCGAGATAAATTCCTAAAAAGGCGATGTCTGAGCGTATCCATGAAAATCCTTCGAATACAGGCCCGCGTTTTCGATTGGTGCATTTCTAGCCTTTTATCCTAAGCTCCTTATATTTAGTCACTGCTTGATTTGGCCGTCAATCACCCTTTGGGGTGAATCAAGGGATGATATTATTTGCCGGCTTGATATGGGGAAATGTCGTGGAATCAGGTCTTGTCTTTTGCCGTGTCACCAGCAAAAAAGGGCTCTTGATGACATATTGGCCCGAGACAAGACCAGGCCCGACTATCTTGACAATTTTTGTCAATTTTACTCGGATTTTACCCATCACACTGACAAAATTTGGACAAGTTGAAAAAGAATTTCTTTTAAATCATTTATTTCTTGACATTTACCTAATTTTCTCTATTTTCTTAAGGAAGGAAAGGAGGCGGAAAAGTGAAATCAATAAAGTCCTATACTGCCTATCTCCCTGTCTTTTTCGTCATGGCTTGTCTGCTCCTGTATGCGCCGAATCTATTAACCGGTGAAAATCATACTCAAGGGAACATCATCGGTTTTGTTTTTGGTGAGGACGGGACGAGTCCTTTGGAAGGAGCCACGATCAAGTTCCTGAATGTTTCCTCCGATGCCGTCTTTGAAAGCAGCCAAACCGATCAAAACGGCTTGTTTACGGTTAAAGGCATCGACAGCGGGATTTACATCTTCGGTGTCCTGACTTCTGAGGGGGACTTCATCCTGGATGATTTGATCGGAGTAAAAATCGCCGAGAATGAGACAGCCAAAATCTCGATTTCTTTGGCGCCTTTTGACATGGTTAATTCTGTAGATCAGAAGAGTTATTCATCAGAAAATGTGACTGCTGTGCCAAATCGAGAGTTGAGCCCATTACAGGCTGAGATCGGATCGACGAGCCAATGCAAGAAGACATCGTCTTGGAGAGTGATAATTCTGTACTCGAGTACCGAGATATTGCCAAGGTTAATACGGCCAGTTCTGGGATTGCTTTTGAAATCTTAACCTCAGATCCCTCGGAGATGGTCGAAGTCCAATGCGTTTCTCCTTCGACTCCCCCCTAATTCGACTTGTTTAAGAGTAATAAATTGGTTGAGTAATTTATGGCAGCGATGGCAGAACAGATGCGGCGGTAGATAGGCAGATATCTAGAGAGATAATAATCTTTAATCTTTTTTTGGCTTTAGGTAAGTTTAGACCTCCCAGATGCTGTTTCGGCGGCGATTGTCGCTGCCCTCTTTTTCTGCCTTATTCTGTTCCGGTTGCGTGTTAGCCAATGATCCTGAAACTCAACACACAGCTTTCCAGAAGAGGATTCAGATCGGCGAATTCGCTGGCTGGACAGACACCCATGACCAGAAAATAGTGGTCTCTGTCTGGAACCATGAGACGTATGGCGCGATTATTGCCTAATATACT
>CAYGBF010000175.1:0-3513 GCA_964348035.1 uncultured Eubacteriales bacterium
TTCCAGAACTCCATTTTCATCCCGCTGTGGATGAAGACATCCGTGTAGTAGGGATCATTCTTCTTGTATTCCTCGTATGGTCCTTCGTAGTCCTTTCTCCGCTTTTTGTAGGCCTCATAATCGGCCAGGCTGTCGTACTCCCAGATCACGAAATGACGGCCTGATTCTTCACCAGCGACAGTCTTCACAAAGTACCGAACACTTTTCCACTCCTTGAAGAGTTCTCTGTGGTCATTTACCCATTTCAGCCACCGCCGCATGGCCTTTTGATGTTCTTCTTCTTTTCCCTGAGTGATGTGCCAGCTTTCGACTTCGAAAACAGCCATGGTCAGGCCTCCACCTCTCCAAATTCCCCTCCGTATTTGCGATTAAGTTCGACCAGACTCTCCGAGTACTCTTTAGGTAAATCAAGGTCAGATTTCGGACTGAGATCCGGAGGAGGATTAGAGGACGATATGAATCTCTTAAGAGGAAGAAAAGCAAGGATTGTTCCGCCTGTCAGACCCGTCTTCAGGAATTTTCTTCTCATAACTGGTTTATGGCGAATATTCATGTTAATCCTCCTGTAAGGTCAATTTATGTCATCGGGATTGGTTCCTTATTATTGTTGATTTTCTGGCTTTGAACTGGTTGATTGCTCGAGATTCTTCAGGGCAGCCAGGATTTTTTCTGAGGTGATAGGAAGATCATGTATCCGGACTCCCACAGCGTCGAAGATGGCGTTGGCAATAGCCGGTGCTGTGGGAACGAGGCCGGGCTCGGCTACGCCTTTGGCACCGAAGGGGCCGAAGCGGTCGTTCGTCTCGATGAACTCAAGGTCGATCGGAAAATTCATTTCATGGGCTCTCGGGATTTTATAATCCCGAAAATTTGGGTTGGTGATCCGACCCTCGTGAGATTCCAGTTTTTCGTACAGGGCATACCCGACACCCTGAGCCAGAGATCCGTAGATCTGGCCTTTGAGTGTCTGAGGATTCAGCACCTTGCCCACATCATGGGCAGCCACTAAGCGGATGATTTTGACCTCTCCAGTTTCGATGTCCACCTCCACCTCTGCTCCCTGGGTACCGAAGGCATAGGTGGCGGATATGTTTCCGTATCCCTTCTCGAAGTCCGGGAGCTCGTTGGGTGGATCGTAGAAGACCTCGGTGGTCAGCATCTGGCCTTGTTCTCGAAAGTGGATGGCTCTCAGGAACCTTCCGAGATCGAGACTAAGCCACGGCTCTTGAGGGCCGTCCTTGATAAAGATAAACCCGTCACGAAGATCAAATCGGTTCCTTTTTGCGGCTTTTTTGTAATCAAAATCAGGAGGTGTGTACTCAGGATTTTTCTTCTGATACTTCTGGAGATTCTTTTCTACCGCTGCGGGAAACACATCTTCTGCCAGCTCGAAAATTTGACGACGCAGTTTGTCAGCGGCGAGGATAGCAGCATTACAGGCCATGAAGGCCCCGCGGCTGGCATGGGTGCCCACATCCCATGGGCAGGTGCCCGTATCCAACGGGTTGATGATGATTTTTTCCGGGCAGACCCCCAGAGCTTCGGCGATGGCTAAAGTCAGGACAGAATACAACCCCTGCCCCATCTCCACCCCACCGTGGTAGACGTTGATGTTGCCGAAATCGTCCAGCTTTAAGATCAGGCCGCTGCCGTCTGAACGGTAGATGCGACCTCCTCCACCCACATGGATGAGAGAAGCCAGGCCTACGCCGCGTCGTTTTTCCTTTTGGGACTTTTTTTTCCAATCCAGTCTATCAGCCACCGTTTCTAAGCATTCCTTGAGACCACAGGTGCTGATCTTCAACCCCATCGGAGTCGTCTCGTTCGGCTCGTTCCGGTTCAACATCCGGAATTCATACGGATCGATCCCCGCTTCATGGGCCAGTTCATCGAGGTTGCTTTCGAGAGCCCAGGTGTGTTCTGGATTGCCGTAGCCTCGCATAGCTTGACAGAAGGTGTTATTGGTATAAACAAGTTGGGCATCAAAGTAGACATGGGGAACTCGGTAGAGCGAGGTGGCCGGCATCATCATCACCGATGGATAGGTGGCTCCCCATGAGGTATAAGCGCCGTTATCCTGGAGGACCATGACTTCACGGAAAGTCAGCGTTCCCTGTTCATCACAACCTTGAACCATTTTAGTCTGAGCTGATTGTCTTGGTGATAGATAGGCAAACTCTTCATCCCGAGAGTAAACAATCTTGACCGGCAGTCCCGTCATGTAAGCCAGGAGGATGGTGATGTATTCGTAAGCATGGGTATCGAGTCCACTCCCGAAGCCTCCTCCCAGGGTAGGGACGATGACTCGAGTGTTCTTACCGTGAAGCCCCATGTCCGTCAAAGCCCGGTTGAAATCCCGTTGGGCGAGAAACGGGATCTGTGTTTTCGCCCAGATGGTGAGGTTGGAGTTGAGGTCGAACTCGGCCAGGCAGCCAGCCGTTCCCATACAGCACTGCTGTACTCGTGGAGTGGAGTATTCTCCCTCGACCACATATTTTGCCCGCTTCTTTCCCTCTTCCAAGTTGCCAGACTCATGGTGGAATGTCAGGGGGAGGAGATTGTTGGTTTGCGGACGGCCCTGGGCATCGGCTTCATGGATAAGAGGAGATCCCTCCTCCTTGGCATCCTCTGGTGAAAACAGGGCAGGCAAAGGCTCATAGTCTACTTCGATGAGCTCCACGGCCTCTTCGGCGATTTCCGGATCGATGGCGGCTACGGCCGCAATCTCGTCACGGTACTGGCGGACTTTATCTTTTTTCAGGGCGAGGTTATCCCGTAAGAAGCCGAAGTGGATCTCGGGTGTGTTCTCGGCCGTGAGGACAGCCCGCACTCCAACCAGGTTGGTTGCCTTTGAGGTGTCGATGTGTTTGATTCGGGCATGGGGATGATCGCTGAACTTAATTTTTCCGTAGAGCATTCCTGGACGCTGGAGATCGTGGATATATTGAGCTCGTCCAGCGGCTTTATCCGGGCCCTCTGGCCGAGGCGTGTCTTTCCCGATGTAATAGGTTTTACTCACGACTTCCCTTCATCTGAGATGCCGCCTTATTCACTGCTTCCACGATTTGCACATAACCGGTGCAGCGGCAGAGATTACCCAGCAGGGCCTCCTGAATATCCTCTTCTGATGGCTCTGGATTGGAGTCGAGAAGGGCTTTGGTAGACATGATCATTCCCGGCGTGCAGAAGCCGCATTGGATGGCACCGTGATCGACAAAAGCCTGCTGGATGACCGATAATTCATTCTTCGGCCCTCTCAGTCCCTCGATCGTGACAACACTCTTTCCCTCGATTTCAAGGGCCGGGTACAGGCAGGAATTAATGGCCTGCCTGTCGATGATGACCGTACAGGCTCCGCATTCCCCTTTGCCACAGCCCTCTTCAGTTCCGGTTAACCCCAAGGGGCCACGGAGGACATCGATCAGTCTGTGGTGGCTTTCGACGGCGACAATGACTTTAGAACCGTTAAGTGTGAAGGCAATTTGCGTTGTCATGCCTGACTCCGCAGTGTGA
>CAYGBF010000176.1:0-8808 GCA_964348035.1 uncultured Eubacteriales bacterium
AGTTACAGGACCTTCGTCTCAGACTTTTCCAGAAGGTCCAGAATGAGTTGCTGCCGATCATCGAGGAGATCGGAAAGGAAAAAGGCCTTGAGGTCATTTTCGATTTAGGCAACAGCGGAGCCATCTATTTCAACCCCACCATCGAGCTCACTCAAGAGGTGATCCGCAGATATAATGCCTCAAAGGCCACCAAAAAGTAAAGAATTGCTCAGTATAGAAGAGATTCTGAAAATCCTTCCCCATCGATATCCCTTCTTACTCGTAGACAGAGTTATCGATTTGAGGAAGGGAGAATCCATCGTTGCTCTAAAGAATGTCACCTATAACGAACCCTTTTTTCAAGGCCATTTCCCTAACCTCAAAGTCATGCCCGGAGTTTTGGTGATCGAAGCCTTGGCCCAAGCTGGAGGTATTCTCTTGTATCATTCCCTCCCTGAACCAGAACGTAAGTTGGTTATGCTGAGCAAGATCGACAAAACCAAATTCAGGAAACCCATCGTTCCGGGAGACCAAATTCGGTTGGAGGTTACTCTGTTGAAGCTCAAGAATAAATTCGCCCAGATAAGCGGTAAAGCTCTCGTCGGAGAAGACGTGGCAGCTGAAGGAGAGATGTTTGCTTCTGTGCTAGAGAATGAGAATTTGGATGAGTGAGAGAGAAGTAAACGTCCATGAAACAGCCACGGTTCATCCAAAAGCTCGATTAGAGAACGGGGTTTACATCGGCCCCTATTGTCACGTCGGGGAAAAAGTCACACTGCATAAGGGCACGCGGCTCGAGGCTCACGTCTTCATAACCGGGCAGACCGAGATCGGCCAGGACTGCGTTTTCTCTCCTTTTTCCTCCCTTGGATCAGAACCTCAAGATGTCACATACGAAGAGGAAGAAACGATCACTCGGATAGGCGACCGGAATATTTTCAGAGAATTCGTCACGGTCAATCGAGGGACTTTAAAGGGAGGAGGCAAAACAGTTATCGGTGACGAGAATTATTTTATGGCCTATGCTCATGTGGCCCACGACTGCTTCGTCGGGAATGAGACGATTTTTACAAACGGGGCTACCTTGGCCGGGCATGTGACCATAAACGATCATGTCTACATCAGCGCCTTCAGCGGAATCCATCAGTTCTGCCGAGTCGGTAAATACGCCTTTATCGGTGGCTACTCAGTGATCACTCAGGACGTACTCCCCTGCTGTCGAGTCGCCGGGAGCCGTCCGGCTCTCATCTACGGCTTAAACGCCGTCGGTCTCCGGCGGAAGGGATTCTCAAGAGAAAGGATCGGCGACCTGAAGGAGATGTTTAAAATCATCTTCTACTCCGACATGAACACTAGCCAAGCCGTTGACAAAATAAAAGAAACGTTCAAGCCATCCGAAGACCGGGATGACATCATCGACTTTATCAACACTTCTAAACGGGGGATCCTCAAGAAGACAGGGGAAGCATGGGAAGCCAACTTGGGATAATCGCTGGATCTGGAGAATTTCCCTCTTTTATTCTCGAACAAGCACAGAAATCTGGCTATTCCTGTGTGGTGGCGGCTATCACCGGAGAGGCCGATGCCTCACTCCAGGAAAAGGTCGATCTTCTCGAATGGTTTAACGTCGACGAGGTGAAACGGCTGATCTCCTTTTTCCAGACAGCCGGAGTCAGCCAGGCTGTATTTACCGGAAAAGTCGATCCCCGTATCCTGTACAAGAAAGAGAGTTGGGACGAGGAAAGCTTCAGTATTCGAGATAAAGCCCGGACAAAATCTCCAATTGACCTTGTCGAAGCCGTTATCGCTTACCTGGCCGCCGCGGGCATCGAGGTGATCAGTCCTTATCCCTTCCTGAGATCTTCGCTCTGTCAGGAGGGCTTGCTGACCTCAACCAAACCCCCTCTCGAGGTGGAGGAAGATATCGCCTTCGGGTGGAGAACAGCCAGAACTTTGGCGGATATGGGCATCGGGCAAACCGTTATCATCAAGGATAAAGCCGTCGTCGCTGTCGAAGGGATAGAGGGGACGGATGAGGCTGTGCTGAGAGGAGGGAATCTTGCTGGGGAAGGAACAGTTGTCATCAAGGTTGCCCGGACTCAACAGGATTTTCGGGTCGATCTTCCGGTTGTCGGCCTTAACACCGTCAAGAGTCTCGTTGCAGCCAGGAGTCGAGCCCTCTGTTTCGAGGCGGAAAAGATGCCGTTTTTAAACCAAGCGGAGGCCGTTTCCCTAGCCGATGCCCACGCGATTGCCATCCTTGCCAAGACTGACTCTGAACAGGGGAAAGCTGGTGGATAAAGTCAAGGTCGGGATCATCGGCGTCGGTTACCTGGGAATGCAGCATGCTAGGATTTTATCTTATTTGGAGGAAGCAGAACTCAGGGGTGTGGCCGATATCAATTTCAGGAAAGCCGTTGAGATCGGCAACCGTCACGGCGTTCAGTACTATCAAAATTATGAAAAAATGCTGGACGAGATAGATGCCGCCATAGTGGCCACACCCACCTCGGAGCATTTTTCAATCTCGATGAAGTTGCTTAAGGAAGGCAAGAATGTCTTGGTTGAAAAACCGATCACGGAAACCGTCGACCAAGCAGAAGAACTCGTGAATGCGGCCAAAAAACAGAAACTCGTCCTCCAAACCGGACATTTAGAGAGGTTCAACCCAGCAGTGGAGGCGATTGAAGACATGATCTCTGAACCCAAGTTCATAGAGGTCCAAAGGCTGGGATCTTTCTCTGCTCGTTCCTTGGACATCGATGTGGTCCTCGACTTGATGATTCACGATTTGGATATTATTCTGGCTCTTATCAAAGACGAGGTGAATATCATTAAATCGTCTGGAATTCATGTTCTCACGGACAAAATCGATATCGCCAACGCCCGACTGGAATTTGAATCTGGGTGTGTCGCTACGCTGACAGCCAGCCGAGTCCACCAGGGGAAAGTCAGGAAGCTCCGGATATTCGAACCCACGTCCTACTACTCCATCGATTATATCGATCAAGAGGTCAAGGTTTTTCCGTTGAATGGTCGGCAAACAGATATCAAGACATTAAAAATAAAAAAAGAAGAGCCGTTGAGGAAAGAACTCAGGAACTTTTTCAAGAGTATCAAGGACAAGAAAACGAACAAGGTGAGCGGTGAGGAAGGGCTGAGAGCCTTAAGGCTCGCCTACAGCGTCCTGGATGAGATAGAGATCTAAAAAAAAGGGGACAATGAACAATCCGTCCCCCTTTTTTTTTATCCCTGCGGAGGCAGGGATCCAGCTAAGAAGAAATAGAACCGTCCCCTAATCTTATTATCTAACGATTTTAATCTGTTTTCCCGCTACGGGTTTTTCGTCTAGTTCCAGTGTATTCATGATGGCAAATTTTGACCATTGCTCTTCGGGCATTCCTGCTTTCTTAAAAATCTGACCAAGAGAATCCCTTCCGTTGGCACGGATCAGTCTGATTCTTTTTGGCTTCCGGTTGATGTAGGTTCTATTGGTAAGCTCTTTGAATGAATGGACGGTGGGTCGAAATTGGCTATCGTACTCGGAAAAGTCAGTTGTGGTGCTGAGCGAGCTCCAAGAATAAATGTGCTCTTTCTTCTTGATGCAGGTCAGCCGCAGCCTGAGGTCTTCTTTTTCCTCCTGGTCGATATCGTAGAGCTGTCGGTAGGCGGAAAGGTTGTTGATGGTGAGGTATTGATCGCTCAGGTATTGCTTTCCTTCGATATTCGCCATTTTCTTCTGGGCATAGACCGAGAGTTCCTCCGAGCTTTTTTCCACTTGGAGCACGAGAGCCGCGTTCCCATCTTTTGAGCTCAGGACAATTTGGGCTGGTGTGTTCTGCAGTGTCCATTCTTCGGGGAAAGAAAAGCTGAATCGTAAGAGCGGGTGGTAAAAAACATTCTTTTCGACGTATCCCTGGCGTGGGTCATCACCGAAGACCATGTCGTTGATGTTGTCCAGGTAAGACTGTTTCCGGACATGAAGGAGTCTGTCTGACTCTAGTAATAACCCGCCCACGTTCTGGATGCGTTCCTCAGTAAGTGGGTGAGTCGAGAGAAATCCAGGGAGGCTGGCTCCATTGGAGAGGTCTCCCAGTCTTTGGAGAGAAGCGAAGAAATTCACCATTTCACCCGGGTTGAAACCGCCTTGTCGTGAATACCGGACGCCAAGAAAGTCCGCTTCTCTTTCGTCATCCCGGCTGTATTTGAGAAACAGGAGCTGGATGCCGACTCCGGCGACTCCAGAAATTTTGGCAAATGTTTCACTCAAAGCTCCTCCGACAGCAAAACCGAGTTGGAAAAGCATGAGTTTGCTCATTCGTTTCACACTGTGACGAGCATTGACATGTCCGAGCTCATGACTCAAGACAGCAGCCAACTCTGCCTCGGAATTCATCATGGCCAGGATGCCTCGAGTGACGTAGATATAACCTCCGGGTACAGCGAAGGCGTTGACGACCGGTGAGTCCAGAACGGCGAAGTGGTAAGTGAGATGAGAGCGGTGGGTGTGCGGGGCAAGAATTTTCCCGACCGCCTCCACGTACTGATTCAAGTCCGTATCGGCGTAGACGCCGTACTGGGTTCGGATTTGCTTATCAGTACCCTGTCCGAGAGAAATCTCCTGAGCCTCGGAAATCAGGCTCAGCTCTCGTTTTCCTGTGACTGGATTGACAGCGCAGGAGGCGGCCAAAAAGATAAGAAAGAAGCAGAGATATAAAGCAGTCTTCTTCATTTTCGAAGCGGAGAGTGAGTATTAAGCCAAAAGTGTCTATTCGGTCATCTTAAAAAAGGAATCCTCTAACCCAGAGTTGAAGCTGATGTCAGTGAGGGTGATATTCATGTATTCCTCACCATCCTGGTAAATGGTGATTGTCTGGGGAACCATCACTCCTTCGACCTTCTTGTAATCGGAGGGAAAAGTCTCGTTTTCCACTTCGACACCCATCTGATTCAGCGACAAGGCTTTCGTTTTAAAAGTCAGGTAAGTTTCAGAATCGATGTAATGGGTCATTTTATAGCCATCAGCGAAGGCCTGTTCCATGACCAGGTATTCCTTCTCTCCGATCTTCTCCTTGCCTTGGAAGGCGAAGGTGATCCCGAACTTTTCGGGATCGAGGATAGCGCTGAATCCCATGGCTTCTCTTTTGACATACTCGGCCGCATTCTCCGGCACCTCTTCCGTGGCGCCTGTTTGAGGATTGGTCATCCAGGCGATACTGCCGTCGTAGGCCTGGGTGAATGTCATCCCCATCACTTCGGCATCCATGCGCATCATGTTGGGCTCCTTCTGGTACATCGTCGCCGAGCCGCTGAGTCCCATCATGATCATTTCCATCGAACCCGAATAGGTCGAGTCCTTGATACCTTCCAAGACCTTCCTCCCTCCTTGAGCTTCGATCATCTTGTTCAAGATGTCGTCGGTCGTTTCCGCGTAATCATAAACGGTAAGAACACTCAGAAGAAAAAGGGCTAAAGCACTAAGAGTTAAGATTTTTTTCATGTTTTCCTCCTTTCTATTTCTTAGCCGGTTTATCTTTTCGGCCAGCATTGAGATTATCATAATTCAAAGCGGCGTTAAAGAGCAAAGCGAAACTTCCGTGCGTTTCGAAACGCCACATCGGGTTGATGGCGAAGAGCACGATGTGGCCTTTCCCCAGAGGCACATCCACAACTGCCGCTCTGTTCTGAAGTTCCTCTCCTCCAGCGAGCATCCCGCTCAGAAGAAGCTTGTCTTTCCGCTCGAAGCGGAGGACGACTCTGATCGTAGTCAGATCAGGCGGCAGGAAGAGCTGGATCATGTCTCGAAATTCGGGCGGAATTCCTGTGCCAGCACCTTTAATCTTAGGGGGTTTGTGAGAACGTCCTTGGATGACGTCCGGATCCTTGAGACTTCCCCGGCCGCTTTCGCGGCCTTTGGTTTTCCCGTAGAGCATGGCCTCGATGTCGATGCCGCCGGTGGCTGCCTTCATGCCAGTCTCCAACACAGGAGAGCCGCTGAAATAGACGGGGAGTGAACGCGTCCGGTCATAACCGTAAGCGATCGGGCTTTGATGATCGATGATGCGCGTTCTCAACAGGGAACCAGCTGTTTTAAGCTTGCTCGGTTTGATGACCATCACACTTTCGACCATCCCGTAGTCTATCGGAAGACTGACATTGCTCGTGATCGGGATGAAGAGCCCACCTTTTTCGATAAATTTTTGCAGATGTAGGACTCCCTCAAGGCCCATCCCGCCGCGGATATCCTCTCGGGAGTCGGGTCCGCCGAGGTTAGGGTAGTCTTCTGATTTCATCCAGGGAATGGGCTCATCGCCGCTGATGCCGTTCACCAATCTCTGAGCTTTGCCGAAGATCACAGGGGGGAAGATGATCACGTCATACTGACTCTTCAGGTCGGCTGTGTCCCTGATATCTTGGACCGAGATGTAGGAGTAGGGAATGCCCAATTTCTCGAAGGCCAACCTAAACCATCCTTCATTCTGAGTGAACACCCAAGTGTGGAGGAGGGCGATTCGGGGAACGGCCAGTTCGTGAGTTTTCACCTTAGGCAGGGACTTGATGCCGTAGGCAACGAGGCCAAGATCTTTGACGGACTCGTCCAGGAGGTCCAGCGTATCGGCAGGATTCCCTTCGACAGGAATGATGAACGTACCGGCGTTAAACCTTTTATCTTCTTGTTTGAAGCTTTTTTCTGCGGCCAGTATTTTCAGGTCTTTCAGCTTGAAACGCAGCTTGGTGAGGGCATTCTCGGCTGTGTTGTTGATCAGGAAAACTCCTGATCCTTTGGCTTTGATGACTCTGCCTGGAACGGTGATATCTTTTTGGATGAGTGTCATCGGAGTGTCCAAGACTTTCGGCTCGACGATCCGGACCGTTTCGACGTTGTGATGAGCTCCCAATGTCCATCCTGTGTCATCATAGGGGCGAGGATCATCGGGGTTGTAGTACTGCGTGTCCAGCAGCATATCCGCACAGCGGCTGTAAGGCTGGTCCATGCGGATGATGTAGCTGCCAGCGGGATATTTTTCTTTTTTTATGATGAATTCTTTATCGGCCGTATGTATCTCAAGACCGTGTTTTTTTAGCAGGTTGACAAGGTCAGCCTTGGCCAGTGAGCGTTTGCCATCGGCCGGAATCACCCAGGCGGCCGGGCCTTCGGTCCTGGCTTTGGCCACGGAGCGTTTGCCTTTGAGGTAGAAATTTTTCAAAAACTTTGTGTTATTATCGGCCACGTGTTTTAGGGCCAAAAGAATGGCACTCTGCTGGAGGTTGATGTTGTTCCGGAAGGACCACTTGACAGCCGGCAGGGGAGGGAACGGTCGATACCAGGCTCGCTTGGATTGACTACCCACACTCCTGACCAAAGTGTCAGCACCTGTTCCCCCGAAGGTTTCGTAGAATCGTCCTGTCGAATTATGGAACATGGCGATGTAGAAAGCGTAGCTCGGTGACCAACCGTCGAAGAATCCATGCGTCCAAACTCCTGGGACTTTGCGCTTGGTCATCTCTGAAATCTCTACGTAGGCCAATTCCTGCCACTCGTTGATAGTGATCGGGTCGAGCCAGGCATTATAGGGGCCGGTGCCGGTTGAGGTGTAGAGATAAGGCACGGATTCATGAAGATCATGCATGATGATCGGATGCCACTCGAAGTAGGTCTTGAGAAGGTTATCTGTTAATGTGAGGGCGAGCCCGATGTTATCGCGGTTGTTGTCATGGGCCACGTAATTTCCCCAGTACACGAGCGGGAGCGTCTTCTTATCCTCATGTGCTTTTTTATACCGGTAGGTATCGACGAACCTGTCTCTCCCGTCGACTTCAAGGACGGGGGTAATCAAGACCACACTGTTTTTACGGATAGTGTTGAAGAAGTCTGATTCATCCACAGCTAAGCGATAGACCAACTCCATCAGCATTTCTGGAGCTCCACATTCCGGCGAATGAAGGCCCCCAGTTATCCAGTAGATGGGAAGACCTTCGGAGAGGAGATTTTTAGCCTCAGAGTGCTTGAGTTTCCTCGGATCAGCCAAGAGTCGTAAGATCTCTTTAATCCGGCTCAGCCTCTCGATGTTCTTCTCATCGCTCACAGCCACTGTGATCATGTCTTTATCCTCATCGCTCCGCCCGATAGAGAAAGCAGTGACTCGAGGACTGGCCTCGGCGACAGCCTTCATGTATTTATTTATGTCGGCGGTGTAATGGAGGATGTTCGGAGCACCTATGACATCGCCCAGTATTTTTGCTGGTGTTGGGACGATGTCAGAAGCAGTAAGATGATCGACGAGTTCGGTCAGAAAAAACTTTTCTGTTGTGTATTCCCGAATTTTCTGGGTGTAATCGGTGTCGTTTTTCTGCTTTTCGGCGAAGGTTGGACAAAAGACGAGGATAGATATCAGGAAAAGAGGAATCAAACGGTACAGGCTTTTCTTTTGATTGTTCATATTAGTCTCCTTTTTTTAGATTGGGTTGGACTTTAATTTCCAGCAGGAAATTTATGATATCTAGACATGCCAAAGGTGCGAGACTTAGCTCATAAGCTCCTGTATAGTGAAATGGTTGCATGTCAGGATAAAAATGGATTTTATAATAAAATAATGACTTTTCAAATAGAAAATATGAATTTCTTCAAAAACTTCTGAGTCCGCTCGGGCTTTACATTTATTCTGTGAATCTTTAATCTTATCTTTAACGATCTGATTGATTTCTGGCACCTTCAGCCTTCCGGACTGGAGGCAGAAGTCTCACTCAGCGAGGATTTTGTTCAGTTTATATGAGAAAGGGAGAATCAAATGCCGTTTAAGGCCATCCAATTTATGGAGTGGATGAAGA
>CAYGBF010000177.1:0-2444 GCA_964348035.1 uncultured Eubacteriales bacterium
GAGGAGAGCGAGGCCCGAATCGGAGCGGGATTTCCTCGCTGGGGAAAGTCCGCGTGTTTTCGATGCACCCTACCTGATCCATAATAGTAACGGTTATCACGGAAATAAGGATGCTTACGCAACTGATTAACTAATTTACAGATAACAGTAATTATGCTATCGTGGGGGACGACAAAATTGAGAGGTTAACATGAAGCGGGAGTCGCTCCGGATCGCCTCGAGCTCGGCTCGGAAATTTATCAACATGGGTGCTCTATCTCGCCTATGGAATCTGGTAAAAAATTTCCATGCCGCCGATATTTCATCTCTTATGGAGCATTTCGTCCTCAGGGAGAGGCTCATCCTGTTCAACGCCCTTTTCGAAAAAGAAAAAGAAATAGCAGCGGAAGTGTTGAGCGAACTCGATCCTCAAGATTCCGCGGATATTCTCGTTCAGCTTCCGTTAGAACAGATATCTAAACTATTCCATATGATCCCCTCTGATGACGCGGCGCCTATCCTCGAGCTCCTCCCTGAAGATTTGAGGGAATCCGTCCTGTCCGCGATGGAAGACAAACCCTCAGAAGAAGTCATGGAACTTCTCCATTATGAGGAGGAAACAGCCGGCCGAATCATGTCCCCCAATTTTTATGCGCTCAACCAAAACACCAATGTTTCCGATGCGATCACAGCCATGCAGCTTGAAGGGGACGTCGAATCGGCTTTCTATTTGTACGTGGTGGATGATGAGGACCGCCTGGTCGGTGTCGTCTCCATCAGACAAGTCTTGTTTGCCCGGCCGAACACTCCGCTGAAGGACATCATGACTAAAGATATCATCAGCGTCCATACGGAAACCGACCAAGAGGAAGTCGCCCGGAACGTGGCGGATTACAACCTGGTAGCCATTCCGGTCGTCGATGCCCAGAATAAACTGTTGGGTGTCGTCACCGTAGATGACGTCATCGATGTCATAGACCAAGAAGCTACCGAGGACATCTACAAGATGTTGTCTGTGGATAGCACCTACCGCATCCAAGACAGTCCGTTGACTTCGATCAAGAAGAGGCTGCCGTTTTTGATGTTCAGTCTTCTGACTGCCTCTCTAGCTCCGTTTGTCGTCAATTATTTCAAGGGGACCATTCAACAGTTAGTTATTCTGGCTGTGTTCATGCCTTTGGTTGCGGCCTTGGGCGGAATCGCCGGAAACCAAACCATCGCCATCATAGTCAGGGAGATTGCCATTGGCCAGGCTGATTGGCTGACAGTGAGAAAAACTTTATTCAAAGAGCTCTTAGTAGGAATCGGAAACGGTATCATTCTCGGAGCTGTTCTGGCTGCGATTTCTTATCTCATCATCGGAAATCCAGTCATGGGTTTCGTTCTGGGTCTAGCGATCATCATCAACCTCTTCATAGCCGCTCTCCTCGGCACTCTTATCCCTCTGTTCTTGAAGCTCATTCATCTGGATCCCGCTTTGGGGTCGGTCAACCTTCTCACCATGTGTACGGACACTGTAGGTCTTCTGGCCTTCCTCGGACTAGGCACTCTTTTCCTCAAATATCTCACCTGAAATCTCCATGCCTCGTCAACAATCAGAAGCGATTATCCTGAGAACCTTTCATATCGGCGAACAGGATAAAGTCGTCGTCTTCTTCTCCCGCGATATGGGCATACTCAAAGGTATCGCCAAAGGAGCCCGAAAATTTGGGAATCGATTCGGCAGCAGCTTGGAACCTATGTCCTGGGTCAACATCTTCTACTATGAAAAAGAAAGGAGGGAACTGGTCACCATCAGTCATTGTGATATCATAGGATCCTTCTTCGAAATCCAGAAAGACCTGAAGACGAACTTTACCATGAGTTACTTTGCCGAGCTCATCGAAGAATTCTACCCCCAAAGGGCACAAGACGACATCCTCTTCCGGCTTTTGGTCTCCATCCTCCGAGCGATCGAGGAAGGTCGTGATATCGATTTTCTGACGGCCTACTTTGAAGCCTGGCTCTTGAAAACGACAGGATTCCTTCCCGACCTGAGTCAATGTCGGAAATGCCGCAGCAACATCACCGACCTCGGCTGGCTCTCTCCAAAAAAAGACGGCGCCCTGTGTCCGAAGTGTGTGTCGGCTAAAAAGGAAAAATTCGGGCCGGAGGTGGCCGCACTCCTTCGTTGGATCAAGAAAAATCCTCCTTCGAAACCTCTTTCCTCATCTTTCTCCAGGAACAACGTGGCTCGACTCAGGAAGATTCTGGAACAGATGATCGTCTTTCACCTAGAAAGGGAACCGAAAACCCTCGCCTACATTAGGTGAAAATTCTAGCAATATTTCCTGTTTTTCCGTATGAAAGCATCCCCAAAACCGTGATAGTAAACCACATTGAGATATGAAATGGATCAGGTAGGGTGTTGAGAAAACCCTAGCAGGGCCGAGCGGGCACGGCTCCTCTCCTCAGGAGAGGAGAGC
>CAYGBF010000178.1:0-3136 GCA_964348035.1 uncultured Eubacteriales bacterium
GTCGAAGAAACAGTATCCCTCCTGTTGACTTCGGGACCTGAAGCCCTGGCCAGCTGTAAGGAGCTGATCCATAAGGTTCCTCAAATGTCTTTCGAGGAGGCAAAGACGTTCACGGCCAAGATGATTGCTGATCTGAGGGTGAGCAAGGAGGGACAGGAAGGGATGTCGGCCTACCTGGAGAAGAGGAAGCCTTCCTGGGTAAAGAAGAAAGAGTAGGGCTTGATGCTCGTATCGGGCCGGAGCCAGGATTGATTCTTCGACCCTGGCTTGATAGAATCCGTTGCGATAATGCGAGGGCCGTTTACTCGACCGGTCATCATGATGGATAAATGATATGATCAAAAAAATTCTTGTTGCCAACCGCGGTGAAATCGCCGTCAGAATCATCAGAGCCTGTCGTGAGCTGGGGATCTCCGCCGTAGCGGTTTATTCCGAGGCCGACCGGAAAAGTCTCCATGTTCAGGTGGCGGATGAGGCTCTATGTATCGGGCCTCCTCCGGCTATCGAGAGCTATCTCAACATGGAAAAGATCATCGAGGTTGCCCATCAAACCGGCGCCCAAGCCATTCACCCAGGCTATGGTTTCCTGGCTGAAAACGAAGAATTTTCCCATCTGTGTGAGAAGGAAGGAATAATATTCATCGGGCCTAACTCGAAAGCCTTGAAATTGGTCGGGGACAAAATCCGATCCCGACAGACCATGGAAAAGGCCGGGATCCCGATCATCCCGGGGATGAAAGGCAAGAAGAGAAGCGTAGCTGAATACCCCGCCGAGGCTAAAAAAATCGGGTATCCTCTGATGATCAAAGCCTCCGCCGGTGGAGGAGGCAAGGGGATGAGGATTGTCTGGGAGGCAAAGGAATTGAAGTCGTCTCTAGAAGCCGGGATGAGAGAGGCCAAATCGGCCTTCGGTGATGAATCTGTCTACTTGGAAAAATATATCCAAGAGCCCAGGCATGTGGAATTCCAGACCCTGGCAGATAACCACGGCAACGTGGTACATCTTTTCGAGAGGGAATGTTCCATCCAGAGGCGGCACCAGAAAATCGTCGAGGAATCTCCGTCTCAAGCGTTGAGTCCGGCTTTGCGGGCTGAGATGGGGGAAACAGCCAAAAAAGCCATCCGGGTCTCAGGCTACAACAACGCCGGGACCGTCGAATTCCTGTTGGATAAGGACAAAAATTATTATTTCCTCGAGGTAAACGCCCGACTTCAGGTTGAACATCCAGTGACAGAGCTGACTTCTGGTGTGGATTTAGTCCACCAGCAGATTCGGGTCGCTTCAGGAGAAACATTGTCTTTTGTCCAGGAAGATATCAATCCTAAGGGACATGCCATCGAATGCCGGATCTATGCGGAGGACCCGGCCAATAATTTCCTGCCCTCCTCTGGTAAAGTGCTTTTCCTCAAGGAGCCTCAAGGACCTGGAATCCGTCATGATGGCGGCATCTACAGCGGCTGCGACGTGCCCGTCTTCTATGACCCCATACTGTCAAAGCTCATTGTCTGGGCAGAAAACAGGGAACTCGCTTGTCAAAGGATGGTCAATGCCTTGAATGATTACGTCATCCTGGGGATCAGGACGTCGATCGATTTCCTTAGAGATGTCGTCGATCATCCTCAGTTCCGGAAAGGAAACACGACCACAGATTTCATAAGCTCCTATTTCGCGGATTGGGATGGGAAGAAAAAAACCGAGAAAATGAGGTCAATCGCCTTGATGGCTGCGGCTTTTACCGAAATAGAAAAACCCTCGTCTGGGAAAATGACGGACTTCGAGAAAAAAGAGATCTATTCCCCCTGGCTGAGCTTGGGAAAATGGCGAATTGGAGGCAAATAAGTGGAATTTGAATTGCTCATCGAAGATAAGATCCACAAGGTTACACTCGAGAAAGTGGAAGACACGTTCGTTTTCGCCGATGGAGAGAAGACGCATGAGGTGGATATTGGTTTTGTCTCGTCGAACATGATCTCGATCCTCCTCGGGGGGCGCTCCTACAAAGTCTATTTTGCCCGGGACAAAGACAAGAAATACTTTGACGTGGGGGGAACACAGTTTATCATCAGAGAGCCAGATGAGGAAAGGCAGGAGCTGGAAAGAGGCGAGGAAGGGGGCACAGCCGACAAGCTGATGGTCAAAGCACCGATGCCGGGCAAAGTCATCAAGATCAACGTCACCGAAGACGAAGCAGTGAGGAAAAACCAGACCCTGGCCATCGTCGAGGCGATGAAAATGGAAAACGAGATCAAATCCTCGATCGATGGCTACGTGAAGAAGATTTATTCTTCGCCAGGAGATATGGTTGATTCAGAAAACCCCCTCATCGAACTTGGGGTCAGACTTTGAAAACTTGAGTTATATTATTTAGTCCTCTTTTCTTTTTATCCGTATTTTTCTACATAGCCCAAAATATTCACCGAAATAAAATAACTCAAGTTTTCAAAGTCTGACCCCATTTCTTGCATAGAGAAGGGGAAGATGTAAAAATAATATACAGTGATGCAACGAAATAAAAAAGATAAAGGTTTAAACAAAGTGAGGATGGATGAACAAGTACTGGTCCAGCGTATACAGGCAGGCGATGAGATGGCGTTTGGAGAGATCGTTAGGATGTACAAAGATAAGATTGTCAATTACTTGTGGCAGCTCACAGGTGATTACCAGAAAGCCGTGGAGCTATCCCAGGAAACCTTTATGAGAGTTTTCTTCAAAGCCAACAAATACAGGCCCATTGCTCCTTTTTCTTCCTGGGTTTATTCGATTGCATCAAACCTGGCAAAAACCGAGTTAAAGAAGACGAGAAGAATGATGACTGTGCCTCTAGATCTTGTTGAAAGCAGAGTTTCTGAGCCTCTTAAAACAGCAGATTCCAAAAATTCGGATTTGTCCAAGATTCTCAGGAAAGCCTTGAACGAACTCCATCCGCGGTACAGAATTCCGGTCATCCTCAAAGATATCGAAGGCTTCTCTCAAGAAGAAATCGCTCAGATTCTTAAGAAGCCTGTCGGAACCATAAAAGCGAGAATCAGCCGAGGACGAAATTCTCTGAAGAAAGAGCTGGAAAAATCATCTTCAGGATTGGGTTTTTTGGTTGATCATAAGGAGAAAGAATATGGAAGAGTTTAATCTCCTGGA
>CAYGBF010000179.1:0-4664 GCA_964348035.1 uncultured Eubacteriales bacterium
TGATGCGGGTTTACAATTCTAGCAGGCCAAACCTTTTGATCATCCTCAACACGGCCAGGGTCACCCAGAGGTGGTCTTCCAGAGAGGACTTGGCCACTCCGGATTCCCAATATCCCTCCCGCCGCTGAATTTTCTTCAACCAGAGCAGAGCTTTCTGTATCCGCTCGTCGCTGGAATCAAAACCGATTCTTGAAAGGGCATCCAGGCTGCTCAGGATATCCGTGGCCCAAAACGGATAGGTGATTTCTTCCCAGAATGATGTTAAGCGTCTGTCTTCGTATTTATCCGGCTTAAAAAAGCGGCTGAGGACGAGTTCTCCCGCCTTCCAGGCCTCATCGCTGTGTCTCCAGGTCGGTGAAGAGGCGAAGGCCCGGAGAACCATCCCGGTCACCAGATGGGAAAAGGGTCGAGACGTATCCGGTTCTATCGGGTCCAGCTTGGTTTGAGTATCCGGATTAAACCGATTCTTGAGCTCATCCTTATCCGCCGTCCGGTAAGGGATGACCCAGCCCCCATCGTCCTGTCTTTTGTTGGTCAACCACCGAAATCCCTTCTGGGTCTTGTCGTCTTTATCGTATCCGTACAAACTGAGGACTTCCAAGGTCAAAGCATGGTAGGTGGGAGCGTACTCATTCAGGTATGCACCTCGAAAATCTCCCTCTCGGGACTGGGTAGAGTACAGGAATCGAAGAGCACTTTGGACACTCTCCTCCTCTTTTTCACATCCATAATTGTATAACCTGAGCACGTTTCTCAGAGTCTCGACGATGCAGTAGGTCCTCTCCCAAAGGGGCTGCCCCTCAAACTTTCTCCGGCACCAAGCCCCGTTCTGTCTTTGCCGCCTCAGTATCCTGATCCGGACGGCGAATTTCTTCAGGTTCTTGTATTCTCTTTCGATGGGCACTTCGAGAATATCTTTTTTCAACCAGTAGAGAATCGGCAGGTTTCCCCTGGCAAGGAGGAATTCTATGGCTTTGCTCGTGTTAAATTCCATGTTCGATCGGGACTGTGTTGGTTTACTCTTTCCTTTCGGGATTCGGGATGGTGCAGATGAATTCGAATGTCTTTTGGAAGGGGTTCTTGAACTGATGTTTCTCGTTTGGCTGGATGAACAGACTCTGCCCCTCAGCGATCTCTACCTGATCTCCAGCCTCGTTGACGACCAGACCTTTTCCCTTCTCGACTTTGACCACATGCTCAAAATCGTGGGTATGGAAGGGCGTGTTACCGCCGGGAAGAACCTTAAAATATCTCATGATGATGCGGTTAGAGCCGTCCTCTGGTCCGATGAGGATCCGTCTCAGGACATTCTCGACCTTCTCCTCCTCGACGTAATCTTCCCGAACATCCTCATCTTTTTTAATGATCACTGTCCCCTCCCTCTTTTTTCCCCGGCCCATACAGGATCATTCCGGACAATGCCCCTGTATGCTTGCCGTTCTCGGCGACGATCTCGCCGTTAACGATCACATAAGAGAATCCCTGGCCGTACTGATGAGGTTCGGAATAAGTCGCTTTATCCACGAACTTCTCTCTGTCGAATACGACGAGATCCGCGAACATTCCTTCCCGAATCATTCCTCTGTCCTTCAGCCGGAAGGTTTGAGCCGGCAGCGTAGTCATCTTCCGGATCGCCTCCTCCAGGGATAAAACTCCTCTGTCTCTGACATAACGGCCGATGACCCTGGGAAATGTCCCGTAGTTTCTGGGATGAGGCACACCTTTTCCCAGCTCCTGAACTCCTCCATCAGAGGCGTGCATGTTGTAGGGAAGACGCATCAGAACTTCGACGTCACGTTCATCCATCTGGAAGAACACACCTCCCGCCCCACCGTTTTTTTCGATAGCGATGATGAGATCGGCCGCGTTGTCTACGGTCGGCTTTTTTCCCTGAGAGATAAGGATCTCCTGGAGATTTTTTCCCAAGTAGTCAGGAAACGAACGGCACCTGGAGATGGTAATCGTCTCCAGCTTATTGATACCCTTGGTCGAGGTTAACCTCCTGTCGATGACGAAGGCTTTGATTTTTTCGTACTTTTCTCTGTCTTTCAGCCTTTCCACGAATTTCTCTCGTTCCCCTTCGAACGCCCAGGAAGGAAAACTGGAGGTGAACCCAGAACTCGTCGCCGTGTACGGATACTGATCGAGGGTGACTTCCACTCCTCTACTCCGGGCTTGTTCAACGGGATCGGTAATCCGGCTTATCTCGTTCCAGACAGCATCATGAGCCAGTTTGACGTGCGAGATTTGGACTGGCAGACCGTTTGTCTTCCCGATTTGGATGGCCTCTTCAATGGCCTCTGTGATGTGAAGACCTTGATCCCGGATATGGGAAGCGTAGACACCGCCGTATGGGGCTACCGCAGACGCCAGTTCGATGATCTCCTCTGTCCGAGAATAAATCCCAGGAAGATAGGAAAGGCCGGTGGAAAAACCCAACCCTCCGGCTCTCATTTCCTGATCCACCAAACTTTTCATCTCATCCATCTCGTCTTTAGACGGCAGTTCCATCTTGTAGCCCATCACCTCCTTGCGGATGGTGTTGTGTCCGATGAGACAGCCGAAATTCAGAGATGTGCCTTTTTTTTCGATGTCCTGGAAGAGATCGCGCAGAGGAAAAGGATGTCCCCCGCAATTGCCCCCGATCACCGTGGTCACACCCTGGAGAGCGTAATTATCCACCGTGGGAATCCTCCGGATGCCGCGGTCACAGTGGGTATGGACATCTATGAATCCAGGAGTGACCGTCAATCCTTGGGCATCGATGATCTTCCTGGCTTGACTTGGGTCGATCGGACCGATTTCGGCTATCATCTTATTCTTTATCCCGATATCGCCTTTAAACCAAGGATTTCCAGATCCATCTAAGACCAGTCCACCCTGGATCACAAGATCATAGGGTTTTTCGGCTGGGGTGCAGCAGATGGTGAGAACAGCGGCCAGGACAGCCGCCCACAGACTCATATATTTGATAAAATTCGTCAAATTTTGTCTCCGCGTGAGTTATCTATTCTATTCTATTTAGGGAAGTTCTGTCAATTTTTTCCTGGAATGGATTGATTTTATACCGGGGTTTAAGGTATTAATATTGTTCTCCAGTCTGAACAATGTATGCCTTGAACAAAACTAATCCGGAGGATGGTCATGGGTGAATACATATTTCTGGACAACGGAGCTACTTCCTACCCCAAGCCGGAAGAAGTCTACACGTTCATGGACCAGTTTTACCGAAAATTCGGGGTCAACCCCGGCCGTTCAGGGTACGACCTCTGTATGGAGGCCGGAGAGGTCGTCGAAGGCACCCGGAAATTGATGACCGAGCTTTTTAACGGCCAGGATCCGAACCGGTTGTGTTTTTCGTATAATTCCACAGATGCTCTGAATCTTATCATCTTCGGCCTCCTCAAAGAAGGAGACCATGCCGTCGCGACGACCATCGAACACAATTCTGTCCTCAGGCCGCTTTATCATCTAAAAAAATACAACGGCGTCGAGGTGAGTTACATCCCGTTCGACAGCCGCGGGTTTGTCGACCCGGATGACTTTCCCGATAAAATCAAACCGAACACCAAGCTCGTGATCGTCAACCACGGCTCGAACGTCATCGGAACCATCCAACCCATCAAAGAGATCGGTGTTCACTGCCGGAAGAGAGGAATACCTCTAGCCATTGATGCCTCGCAGACCGCAGGAAAAATACCGATTGACATCGATGAGTTGAACGTGGACGTGGTGGCTTTTACCGGACACAAATCCCTGCTCGGCCCGACAGGAATCGGAGGACTGTATGTCCGGGAAGGGATCGAGATCGGACATACCCGAGCTGGAGGGACCGGAGTGCGTTCGGCCGTCAAAACCCATCTGGAGGAGTACCCCTACCGTCTGGAATACGGCACATTGAACACGATGGGCGTAGCCGGCCTTCACGCCGGAGTGAACTGGATCCTAAAGAAAGGTATGACCAACATCCACGAACAGGAGATGAAACTGACAACAATGCTCAGGGACGGGTTGAAAGACATCGAGGGAGTGACCCTGTACTGCCAGGAAGACCTGACGGATCATATCGGTGTTTTTCTGTTCAACGTCGACGGGTTCGAAGCTCTCAACACCGGCACGATTCTGGATGTGGATTACAACATCGCCTGTCGAACAGGGCTTCACTGCGCTCCTCTCGTCCACGAGCAGTTGGGGACAGCCGAGATTCACGGAGCCGTCCGGTTTGGGATCGGCCCCTTTAACACCGAGGAGCATATCCAAACAGCCATCACCGCCGTCAGAGAGATCGCGGCCTCCCGCCGGAAATAAAAGGAACTGGATCCCTGCCTACGCAGGGACAGGCTTCGCAGGAATGGCGGCTGGTGGAATAAACAAGGCATCGGCTGCGATTTCGCAGACTGTTTTTATCTCCACTCCCATCTTGTAGTGCTTGTTAAGCTCCATCAGCTGGTCGATACAGTTGTGACAGGGTGCGGCCACGATCTTGGCGCCCGTATCTTTAATCTGATCGGCCTTGAGCTTACCGGTTTTTATGCGCCTCGAGGCAAACTGCGTCATGGCCAGCTGCCCTCCTCCCCCCCCGCAGCAAAAATTCTCGGCTTTATTAGGAGACATCTCCACGAAATTATCTGTAGCATGGCGGAGGATATGACGCTGTTCCTGTA
>CAYGBF010000180.1:0-3571 GCA_964348035.1 uncultured Eubacteriales bacterium
TGCCGATGTCGATGGTTCGCACATCCGAACCCTGCTCCTGACGTTCTTTTACAGACAAATGCCTCAACTTATTGAGAGGGGTTTTCTCTACATCGCCCAACCCCCTCTGTACAAAATCACAAAAGGGAGAGCTGTTGAGTACTTGAGAGATGAGAAGGTTTTCGAAGAATACCTGATCAGGAAAATCTCGGAGGAATTTCAGATCAAAGTCAGTCGAAAAAGAGACTACATCAAGGGGGACAAGTTCCGGAGGTTTTTGAAAAAGATCATCGCCAAAAAGAATTATACCAAGATACTGGAGAAGAAGAATTTTCCCCTGTTTCTGATCGACATCCTCCTTAACAACGGAGTGGAAAGCCAGGGATTTTTGCAGAAGAAGAAGAACATGGAGCATATCCAAAGCCTTTTGACAGATAAAGGCATCGTTTCTGTTTTAAGCAGTGACGAGGAGCACGGCATTTATGAACTGGCTGTCAACTTCCAGGTGAATGGGATGAATGTCTCCTGCAAAGTGAACTTGGACTTGATCCAATCTGTCGAGTATCAGAATCTGTTCAAGATTCACAAAGACTTGAAGGATCTGAGGCCTCCTTTCCAACTGCTGAGTGAAAACGAAAAGATCAAGATTGACAACGAGGCTAAACTCCTCGACTATCTCTTCCAGAAGGGCAAGAAAGGAGTTGTCATCCAACGCTACAAAGGATTGGGAGAGATGACTCCTCATCAGCTCTGGGAGACGACCATGAATCCTGAAGATCGGTTTCTGACTCAAGTCTCGATTCAGGATGCTGTGGAAGCCGATAAAGTTTTTACCATCTTGATGGGGGATGATGTGCAGCCAAGAAAAGACTTTCTCGAAAACAATGCTCTCGAAGCTCAAAACTTAGATATCTGATGCCATCTTTCCTTTCAAAGAGAGGATAATGAACGAAAAACTCTCTGTCGTTAGTCTCGAAGAAGAAATGAAGCGGTCCTACCTGGACTATGCCATGAGTGTCATCATTGGGAGGGCCATTCCTGACATCAAAGACGGTCTAAAGCCGGTCCATCGACGGACCCTGTATGCGATGTATGATGCGGGCAATGCTTGGAACCGACCTTATAAAAAATCAGCCCGGATCGTGGGGGATGTGATTGGAAAGTACCACCCTCATGGGGAATCCGCTGTCTATGATACCCTGGTGCGCATGGCCCAGGATTTCAGCCTCCGTTATCGTCTGGTCGATGGGCAGGGTAATTTTGGCTCGATAGACGGCGATCCTCCTGCGGCCATGAGGTACACCGAAGTCAGGATGAAGAAGATGGCCCATGAGCTCCTGGCTGATATCGAGAAAAATACCGTTAATTTCATCCCCAACTACGATGGCAGCTTGATGATGCCAGAAGTGTTGCCGGCAAGATTTCCGAATCTTCTCGTCAACGGAGGATCAGGGATTGCCGTCGGTATGGCGACAAATATTCCTCCTCATAATATCGTCGAGATCATCGATGGGATCATCCATCTCATCCGCCATCCGAAAGCGAGCCTGAGAGATATCATGAAACATATCCCCGGTCCCGACTTTCCCACGGGAGGCTTGATCTTCGGCAAGCAGGGAATTAAAGAGGCTTACAGCAGCGGAAAAGGTTCCATTATAGTCAGAGCGAGGGCCACCATCGAGAGAGGCAGGCGGCACGATAGGGATCGGATCGTCATCACAGAGATTCCCTACCAGGTGAACAAGACGAAGATCTTGGAAAACATCGCCTTCCTAGTAAACAGCAAAAAGATAGAGGGGATTGCCGATATCCGAGACGAGTCTGACCGGGAGGGAATGAGGATTGTGATCGAGATCAGGAGAGGGGAATATCCTGAGATCACCCTCAACAACCTGTATAAACACACAAATCTCCAGACATCCTACGGAATAATCATGCTGGCCATCGTCGATAAGCAGCCCAAAGTCCTCGGTCTTCTCGACATGATGCTCTATTTCATCTCTCATCGCCAGGATGTTGTCCGGCGCCGCACCCGGTACGAGCTGAAGAAGGCTGAGATGAGAGCCCACATTCTAGCCGGTTTGATAATTGCCTTGGATAACCTGGATGAGATTATAAGCCTCATCCGCGGTTCTCGAACTGTTAATCAAGCAAGAAAGGGATTGATCACAAATTTTCGACTGACTCAGGTCCAGGCTCAAGCCATACTCGATATGCAGCTCCAGAAATTAACTGGGCTGGAGAGGCGAAAGATTCAGGGCGAATTCAAAGAATTGAAAAAAACTATCAAAAAACTGAGGAAAATTCTGGGCAGTGAAAAAATGATCTTGGATATCATCATCGATGAACTAGAGAAAATCAAAGAGGAATACCAGGACGAGAGGAAGACAGAGATCAAACGGGAAACGATCGAGGATTTAAAGCCAGAAGATTTGATTAAAGAAGAGAACGTGGTTATCACCTACACTTCATCAGGCTACGTGAAACGGACTTCGCAGAGTTACTATCATTTCCAGAGCCGAGGCGGGAAGGGTAAAAGAGGCATCAGCATGAAAGCTGAGGATGTGGTCCAGAACCTCTTCATCTGTTCTTCCCACAGCTATCTCCTGTTTTTTACGAATAAAGGCCGACTCTACTGGCTTAAGGCTTTGGAAATACCCGACGTGGGTGTCTCCGGGCGAGGAAGGCCTATCCAGAACCTCCTCGAATTAAACCCGGGAGAGAAAGTAAGAGCGGTCATCGGTGTGAAAGACTTTCACCAGGATCAGTTTGTGGTCATGATCTGTTCCAACGGGAAGATAAAGAAGACAAGACTGAGTGATTTTAAGAATATTAGGAAAGCAGGCATCATCGCGATTAATGTCGACAAGAAATCTGAATTATTGATGGCCAAACTCACAAACGGTAAAAAAGACATCATCATCGGAACCACTCTGGGAAAGGCGATTCGGTTCAAAGAGAGCGAAATCAGGCCTATGGGACGTCAAGCTGCTGGTGTTAAGTCTATGTCGCTAAACCCAAAGGACAGCATTATCGGGATGATTGTTGTCGGCAATGAGGATAAGTTCATCTTTACGGCCAGCAGCAAAGGCTCGGGGAAGAAGACGGCGATCAACCTTTATCCCAGACACAGAAGAGGAGGCAAGGGGGTCATCAACCTCAAGATTAACCGCAAGATTGGCAAGGCCATCGGGATGGCGGGAATCTCTAAGGATGAGATCCTGTTTATCACTGAATTGGGAAAAGTGATCCGGATAAAGACCGAACAGGTACGGGCTTCAGGAAGAGCCACCCAAGGTGTCAGAATCATCAACCTAGAGAAGGGCGATCAAGTCGTTTCCATAGCCAAGGCGAAGACAACTCTTTAGAGACGTTTCCTGTATCCTTTCTTTTTTGTCATTCCTGCGGAGGCAGGAACCCAGTCTTATACGGATAAAAATCTTTCTTCTCTTTGGATATCAGTCTTATACGGATAAAAATCTTTCTTATCTATTCTATGGATTCCCAATTTCGTTGGAATGACGAGGGGATGGTTTCCCGCCTGTGCGGGAACATGCTGGGTGCCCGCTACCTGCCGAAGCCTGTTCCTGCA
>CAYGBF010000181.1:0-4572 GCA_964348035.1 uncultured Eubacteriales bacterium
TAAGAGAACAGAACAAAAAGGACATTCAATATCCTAGGGTCGAAGTCATTTCTCCCCCGGATAAGACAGAAATGGTTGACCTGTTGGTAACAAAAAAACACGTCAAAATTGACTATGCCCTGAATTCATTCAAAGAGGGAAAGAAATATCTCGACCTTATCTAACCTGAATAACTAGGCTTGCTTTTCATCTATCAGGAGTTCGGAAAATGAATAAACATCCTGGTTTTTTAAAGAAGGTAATTAACATTGTCTTATTCCTTATTCTGGCAAGTTTTATTCTGTATCAATGCTCGACAAAAAAGGAGCCGGAAGGTATGGACCAGAAATCAGAGCTCATCCAACCTTCAAAATGGTGGGAAAAGCTGCCGCGGCCGATCTATGCTGGACTGGAAAAAATGGAAGCGGCTGAAGAATGGTTTGAAGTCTACAGACTCAGTGCGGATACCTATGCGATCTACGAACCCTACCAGTTCGAGGAGGCGCTATCCTACTTGGTATTGGGGAAAAAACGGGGTGTTTTGATCGACACTGGAACCGGAATCGGGGACCTGAAAAAGCTGATTAAGAGTTTGACAGATCTTCCGGTCTCTGTCCTCAATACTCATACCCACTGGGACCATATCGGGAGCAACTGCCAGTTTGAGGAGGTGGCCTGCTTCGATCATCCGGAATGCATCGAAAAAATGAAAGCGGGAAAGAATAACGAATCACTCCAATCAAGCATCACCGGAGATTCAGTGTGGAAACCGCTGCCTCGAGATTTTGACCCGATGACCTGGCATATTCCTTCCTATGAACCCACCACGCTTTTGAAGGACGGAGATTCCATCGACCTCGGCGAAAGAACATTAGAAGTCATCCAAACACCCGGTCATTCACCGGGTTCGATCTGTCTTCTGGACAGGAAAAACAGAATCCTGTTCACCGGAGACACCTTCTTCCCCGGTCCGCTGTATGCCCATCCCCAAGACGTGAATATCGATGCCTACATGGCCTCGATAACCAAACTCAAAAACCGCCTCGACGAGTATGATTATCTCTGTTCAGGGCATAACGATCCCTGGGTCAAGAGCGAGGTGATCTCTCGAGTAGACGAGGCTTTCAAAGAGATCATGGCCGGAGGAGGAACATACAAGGAAGAGGGCGGAATCCGCCGCTACTTCTACGACGGCTTCGACATCCTGATCCGCGCGGATCAGATCAGGTGACAACACGAACGTGCTGTCATCCCTGCGCAGGCAGGGATCCAATTCCTTTTTTTATTCTCGAGAGCGGACCATCAAGACCGAGACTGGGGCTCTGTTAGCCACTTGATCAGGCAAAGATCCGAAGAGCCAGCGACGCAGCGTCCATTCGTTGGATGCTCCCATCACGATTAAATCATGGTCCTCGGCGGCCTGGATGATGGCTTGAGCAACATCGGTAGCCATAACAACCCGAACCTCGGCGTTGATGTCTAAATCATCGACCGTCTCACTCACAAAATCCTCGGCCACTTCTTGAAAAAGTTTCACGCTCTCTTTATCGAAATCCGAACTCTCGGGTAACGCTCCTTTGCCGACTTGGACATTAAGGGCTGTGATCGTGGCTCCCCACTCTTCCGCTAAGCCTTGGGTCAGCGCCAGCCCCAACCTGGCATGAGTTCCACCGCTCACGGATACCAGAATACGCTTGACGTTCTCCAATCCTCTATCCTTGAGGACGAGGACATTTTCCTTGGCAACCTTCAAAACTCCGGCCACGTTGGTCCTTTGGATTCTGGGAGCCCTCACCTCACCCCGCCAGCCCATCACGATCAGGTCTGATTGAATCGTATCTGCCACGCTGAGGATGGCCGAGGGAACGCTGTGAGCGACGATGGCATTAACTTTGGCCCGGACGCCGAACTCGGCCGCCCGCCGTGACGCCGTGTCTAAGAGGGTTTCTTTTTCCTTCCGCCTTTTTTCATAAGCCAGACGACCTGCTTCGAGAGGCGTTTGTCTCGGGACGTTGATAACATGAATAAGCTGCATTCGGCTCCGGCGGCTTCTGGCTAAGGCGGCACTCAAAGTGATTAGAGATCGCTCTGTATCTGGATTGGCCAGAGGGACAAGAATCGTAGGAACCATTTCGCGCCGCGTAGCCAGGTATTCCTCGGCCCTGACGTAGAGAGGTTTGATTATCTTCTGCCGAAGAAGGATATTCGAAGCGCCGACCAACTTGGTTTCTTTACGGATAAATAGAACATACCAGATAAAGCTGGCCGCGATGATCATATTTCCGATAACCAGAGAGATCCGACTGGTATTGACGATGACAAAGACGCATCCCAGCAATCCTAAAACCGGGAAGAGAGGATATCCTGGTGTTTTGAAAGTGGGGTTGTACCACTGCAGCTTAGCATACCTCATCAGCATGCAGGCCAAGGCAATCAGACCATAAAGAACCAAACTCAGAAATCCCGCCACCTCGGCCAGAAGCTCCAGATGGCGGCCGAGAACCAGAATCAACAGCATGGTCAAACCCGTCGTGACAGCGATCGAGCGGTAAGGTGTCTTGAACCGGGAGTGGATCTGGTTGAACCATTCGGACATGAGCTGATCCCTTCCCATAGCAAAACTAATTCGCGAGGCTGCCATGACACTGGCATTGGCAGAGGACACTGTGGCCAAGATCCCTCCCACCAAGACAATGAGATACCCGCCCTGCCCCATCAGGATTCGCGCCAGATCCATCATGATTGTCTCTCTAGCCATACTGGGATCGTTATAATTTCGAAGGCCCAGGATACAGAAGACGACTGCACAGTAGACGATGGTCACGATGACGACTGAGCCGATGAGAGAGAGAGGAAGATTTTTTCTCGGGTTCCGGATTTCCTCCGAGACAGCCGCTATCTCGGCGAAACCCATGAAGGTGATAAAAAGGATAGGGAGAGTGATGAGAATACCAGAAAATCCTATTTCAGGTGGGACAAAAGGAGTCATTCTCTCCATATTCACAGAAAATATGGCCCGTATAAAAAAGGCTACGAGTATGAAGAGGAGTATCAGGACGATGACGAGCTGGGTCCCGCCTGTTTCTCTGGCCCCGATAAAATTGAGCAGACCGAGGAAAGCGGTCATAGCCAGGCCGATGAGCACGGGAGATATTCCCAGGGCATCACTTATATAATAACCGAATCCAATCATGTAGAAGGCTGAGGCGAAAACGAGGCTCAGCCATAAGCACCAGCCCATGATGGATCCGATTAGAGGGCCGAAAGCCCGAACCGTGAATAGGTAGCCGCCGCCGGCATACGGCATCCCTGTGGACAGTTCGGCCATGCAGAGGGCGATCAAAACTGCGATCAAGCCGCAGGTTGCGAACGAGACGAGAACTGCCGGCCCGGCTTTGCTGGCGACGATTCCCGGCAGGACGAAAATTCCCGCCCCGATCATCGTCCCCACGCCGATGGAAATTGCTGCCCCCAAACCCAGATCACGCGCTAACCGGGTTCGGTCATTGGCGTTGGCTCCAATTCCGTTATTCGTAGATTTGGGCTTCATGCTTTCTTTTTATTTTCTCGAATTCAACATGATCTCGCTTGATTCAGCTTTATGGTCAATCCGTTGTCTCATGTATTTAGGAGACTTCTCGCAGATTATTTTTTCTCCCTCCAAACCCGAACCGGGAATGGAGGCCGGGTCAGCTTTTTGATCGGATTTTTCTCGAGCTCCTCCATGACGACGGCGATGGCTTTTTCCAACTGCGGATCCCGTCCGGCAATCACCTCGGCAGGATACTGTTCGACTTCGATATCGGGCGGAACACCCACGTTCTCGACCACCCAGCCGTCCTCTGTCCAAATGGCCAGGTTTGGCGCCGTCACCCGGCCGCCATCCATCAGGATGGGAAAGCCGAGTGTACCGACCAATCCACCCCAGGTTCTCTTCCCGATCAACTTCCCCAGGTCCAACTTACGGAACATCCAGGGCAGAAGATCCCCCCCGGACCCGGCCGTTTCATCGATGAGCATGACTTTGGGACCTTGAATACTCGCACTCGGAGTCGGGATATCGGCCCCGTAGCGAGTGTGCCAGTAACAAATGAAGGGCCGGCGGAGATGATCGATGTAGTAATCAGCAACCTGGCCGCCGCCGTTAAACCGTTCGTCGACGATGATGGCCTCCTTGTGGACTTGAGGAAAAAAGTAACGCTTGAAGTAGGTGTGTCCCAGGGTGGTTGTGTTGGGCACATAAACGTAGGCGACGCGGCCGTTCGTGGCTGCGTCTACTTTTTTAAGGTTACCCTCGACCCAGTCACGGTTCCTCAGGGCGCTTTCGTTTCTTATCGGCACGACCGAAACTGTCCGGGCCCCTGTCCCATCAGGATTAGGACCGACGGTGATCTCGATGATTTTGCCGGCCGTGTTTTCGAACAGACTAAAAAGGTTTGTCGGCGGATGCAGCTCTTGGCCCTGTACAGCTAGAAGATACTCTCCAGCTTTGACCAAGACCCCAGGCTCAGCCAGAGGAGAACGAAGCTCCGGGTTCCAGTTGAGTCCGCCGTAGACCTTCTTAAACCGGTACCGGCCGTTCTCGATGGAATA
>CAYGBF010000182.1:0-3898 GCA_964348035.1 uncultured Eubacteriales bacterium
TAATCAGGTTTTCTGCCGATACATCGGGTTGTTTTTCTGAGGAGTAGGCTCCCAGGCTTAGGGTGACGTCCAGAGATCCGGCATCAGGTTGAAACTTTCTCTGGGAGACAGTTAAACGCAAACGCTCCGCAATTTCTTCCACCTCTTTTAGATGACAATTGGGCAAAACGACAAGGAGTTCATCCCCACCGTAACGCCCGATCCTGTCGTAGCGACGGATTTTCTTTTTTAACCGAGTCGTAACCTCGAGAAGGACCGCATCCCCGACAAGATGTCCGTACGTATCGTTAATATTCTTAAAGTAATCGATATCCATCAGGATGACCCCTACCGGCGTTTTTTCTCTATGGCTGCGGTGAAGTTCCTCTTCCAGCAGCTGGATGATGGCGGCCCGATTCCAGAGCTTGGTCAGACTGTCTTCTTTAGCCAGTTCTTCGAGTTTCGAGTTGGTTTGGATAAGCTGATTCTGAAGGTCAACGATACGTTTCCCTGTCTGGAGTCGGGCTCTGAGTTCCAGGGCGTCGAAGGGCTTAACGATGTAATCATCGGCTCCTGCCCGGAATCCTTCAAGGACGTCCTCTTTCCGATCCTTGGATGTCAACAGGATGATATACGTGTAGTGATCTTTTTTGAGCAGACGCACTTTCTGGCACAGTTCTAATCCGTTGATCTTGGGCATCATCCAATCCAGGATAGCCAACGGGATTTCATCTTTTTGGAAGGTTTTCCATGCCTTCTGGCCGTTGTTGGAGATCACGACTTTATAGCCCCAATTTTTGATGTTTTTTTCCAAAACCTTCAAGGAGACCTTGTCATCCTCGGCGATAAGGACCTTCATCATCTTTGACTCCGTTGTTCAACATTATCCACAGATTCTCTTTTGTTGGTCTTTTTTATCGCTCGATTGATCGTGGCAAAAAGCTCTTCGGGTTTTATCGGCTTCGAGACATAATCATCCATACCAGCCTCGAGACATCGTTCCCGATCTCCCTTCATCGCATGGGCAGTTAAGGCAACGATCGGGATGTAGGAGCCAGACTCTGCCTCCCTCTTTCTTATGGCGGCAGTGGCCTCAAATCCGTCCATCTTGGGCATTTGGACATCCATCAAAATGACATCAAAAAGGCTTTTTTCAAGAGCTTCCAAGGCCTCTTGACCGTTGTGGGCCGATGTGACTTGATGTCCATTTTTTTCGAGCATATAACAGACAACCTTCTGATTAATGAGGTTGTCTTCGGCCACGAGTACCCGGTAGGCGGAGCAGGATTCTTCAGGTGTGGGTTTAGACGAGGGAATTTCGGGGATATTTTCTTCTGAGTCTGTCCCCAGGATATGCATGATCGCGTTCATCAACTCCGACTGCCTGATCGGTTTGGTGATGAAGGCGGACACGCCGAGCTTCTTCCAGGGCGAGGCATCCCCCTTGGTTTTGGACGAATTCAACATGATGATCGTGGATTTCGCTAAATCTGGGCTTTGTTTAATCTCCTGAGCCAAGATGAAACTATCCATTCCTGGCATGTAGGCGTCCATCACCACGAAGGCAAACGGAGTTCCCATGCTTTGGGCTCGGTCGATGAGCACCCTCGCTTCTTCGCCGCTGTCGGCCACTGTCGGTATGGCGCGCCAGTTGGTAAGCATTTTGCTCAGGATATCGCGGTTAGTCGCGCTGTCATCGATGATCAATGCGGGGAGTCCTTCTATTCCCTTGATTTGAGAGGCTCGTACGGGTTCTACCTTACTGGATGGTATCTTAAAGCGGGTTGTGAAATGGAACGTTGAGCCGGCCCCCTCTTGACTCTCGACCCAGATTTTCCCTCCCATCAAATCGACAAGCTGAGCATAGATGGCCAATCCGAGTCCGGTTCCTCCGAATTTACGAGTCATGGAACCATCGGCTTGGGCAAACGCATTGAAAATCAATTTTTGTTTATCCTCAGGAATGCCTATCCCGGTGTCCTTGATAGCAAAATGAATAGAGACATCTTCCTGGGTCTTTGATTCCTCCACAAGGGACACCAAGACTTCTCCCTTTTCAGTAAATTTGATGGCGTTGTCGATGAGATTGATCAAAACCTGACGGAGTCGACCCGAATCACCCACGACGTCAATAGAAAGAGACGGCGGAATATCGCAGGCCAATTCCAGTTTCTTTTTATGGGCTTGAATAGAGAGGGTGGAGACAGTCTCATAAATGAATTCTTGGAGATTAAACGGCGTCGAATCCAACTCAAGTTTCCGGGCCTCAACTTTCGAAAAATCAAGAATGTCATTGATGAGGATCATCAGGGCTTCGGCCGAGGAGCGAATCCCTTCAACATATTTACGCTGTTCTGGAGTCAGGTTTGTATTCAAGGCCAAATCGCTCATGCCCAATATCCCGTTCATCGGCGTTCGGATTTCATGGCTCATGTTAGCCAAAAACTCACTCTTTGCCTTGTCTGCTTCTTGAGCATCTTTTTGGGCCCGTACCAACTCTGTCACTTCTGTGATGCTGAACACAAATCCTTGATACTGATCATTATGATAGATAGGCTGGAACCGGATGATGGTTTCTACATCAGATATGGTTTTTTGAACGGTCACAGGCGTCGCATGGGAGTTCGTCTTGAAATTATGGATTTCATTCTTAATATTTTCATCGGAAAAAAACGAATCCACATCCCATACGGTTTGTCCTTCAACGTCTGACCTCTGCATGTCGATGAGCTTAAGGAAATAATCATTCACCTCGACAACTCTGTCACCTTGATCGACGTAGACGATTCCAGATTCTAGACCAGAGATGATGGCAGAAAGCTTGGCAGCTTCCTTCTGGATAGCCTCTTCTGTCTGCTTGCGTTCTGAAATATTCCGAAGGACTCCCTCCACTCCCATCGGCTTCTCGTTCTCATCGAATATGATTCTGGCATTAATTGAGGCGTTGATAATTTCACCCTCTTTGGTTTTCAGTTTGATTTCGTAATCATTCAGGGTTCCTGTTTGCTTGAGCTTTTCGACAAAATCTTCTCTATCCTTGGGATGGGCATAAAAATTTGAGGAATGTTGGCCGATGACTTCCTCTGGATCATATCCTGCATGAGTCTTAATGGAAGGGCTGATGACCGTTATCCGGCCTTCCTTATCCGTGCGATAATATATATCATGAAAGGACTCGAAGATGGTCCTGTACTTTTCTTCGCTCTCCCGCAGCGCCACTTCGGCTCTTGACGACCGGATAACCTGAGCTGTCGATTCGGCAATCCCCTCCAGCAGAGCATCCTCATCAGAGGAAATCGGGTGTTTACTGAAAAGAGCCAAGACCCCCATGGTCTCCTTCGAGGATGACAAGAGTTGGTATCCGGCAAAGGAGACCAAACCCAGCTTTTTGGCCCAATCGTGATTGTGTACACGGGAATCATTCAGGACGTCGTTGATCAGGAACTTAGATTCTTTTCCAGCAGCCACATTGCCGATCTTGCAGCAGTCAAACGGCACTCTTCGATGCATCTCCCCGCCTGTGTGTGTGTATCTACCTGAGCTAACCATCAGATGAAGACAGCGATCTCTGTGGTGGCAGACATGCGGTCCCTCGGTTAATTCAGCATGCGGGCATCCTGATGTGCACCTGTCTCCTGGCCGGGTGAGCCAAATGCGTGCGAAATCAGCACCGAAGACAGTCACAGTCTCATCGGTTATGAGCTTGAGCTTTTCTTCGAGACTGCTGGGTTTGAGGAGGCTTTCTTTTAACCGATTTAAACGCTCAATCCGCTGTTCTGTTTGGCAACGGCTGGAGATATCTCTTGAAACAACGCACAGTGCCTCTCGGTTGCCGTACGTAATCAAGTGAGCACTCACTTCGACATCGACGGGAGATCCGTCTTTCCGGCGGTACTGTCGTCTTCCGATAAAGGCTCGT
>CAYGBF010000183.1:0-1909 GCA_964348035.1 uncultured Eubacteriales bacterium
AAGCCATCGAGAACCGAGGCACTTCTATCCAGGACTATGCGGATGCCGAAGGGCGTCGGGGTCGCTTCCAGGATTTTCTTCAGGTCTACGGCCGGGAAGGAGGCTCATGTCGGATCTGCGGAGGGCGGATCGAACGTCTCCGCCTCGGCGGAAGAAGCACGTTTTTCTGCCCGCGCTGTCAATGCAGAAGGGGGTGACAGAACAGTGTCCTATGGGAAGAGTCCCCGGTACTGGTAGACTTCAGCCATTCTCTCGATAGCAGCTATGTAAGCCGCACAGCGGGCGGAGACTTTCTTTCGGGTCATGAGCTCCCAGACGACCTTGAATGCCTTGACCAGCTTTCTTTCCAATTCGGCGTTGACCTGCTCTTCTTCCCAGTAAAGGCCACCAAGAGCCTGGACCCATTCTAAGTGGCTGACAACAACACCACCAGCATTAGCGAGAATATCCGGTAGGACAGGAATCTTTCTCTTCTCCAGAATCTCGTCGGCCTCAGGAGTAGTTGGCCCGTTGGCTCCTTCTACGATGACCTTAGCCTTTATGTTTTCAGCATTTTTCCTGTGGATTTGGTTTTCGAGGGCCGCCGGAATCAGGACATCAACATCTTGATCCAACAAGGATTCTCGATCGATCTGTTGACCCGGGTGTTTGATCACACAGGCATGCTTCTCCACACATTTCATCAGCCCTGGAACATCTAAACCCTCTGGGTTGATCAAGGCTCCTGAAATGTCAGAAACGGCGATAATCTTAGCCCCCATCTGAGAAAGGAAAAGCGCTGCATGGCCGCCCACGTTTCCGAATCCTTGAACGGCAATCTTGGCTCCTTCGAGGCTTTTCTTATTAGCTTTGAAAAACTCCCTAGTGATGATAGCCACACCTCTTCCCGTGGCCTCCTTCCTGCCTTTGGATCCTCCCAGAATCTCCGGTTTCCCGGTGACGATACTAGGCTCGGTGTAACCCTTGAACTTTGAGAATGTATCCATGATCCAGGCCATGGTCTTGGACGTTGTGTACACGTCAGGAGCCGGGATGTCGATATGAGGGCCAAGGAGAGGCATGATTTCGGTCGTGTATCGGCGGGTCAACCTTTCCAATTCCTTTTCCGAGAGTGTTTTGGGATCACAGATGATGCCGCCCTTGGCTCCGCCATAAGGCAAATCCAACAGGGCACATTTCCAGGTCATCCAGGCGGCTAGGGCAACCACTTCATTCTCGGTTAGGTTCGGATGGTAGCGCACTCCTCCCTTGGTCGGTCCTCTGGCATCGCTGTACTGGCATCGAAAACCGGTGAAGATTTTTGTTCTTCCGTTATCCAGGATAATCGGTAAGGACACCTTTAAAATCCGCATCGGATGGGACAGAATCTTTAAGATGTCTGCGTGTAGATCTATTTCTTTGGCGGCTCGGTAGAGTTGTTTACGGGCTTTTCTGGCTAGGGATTCGTCGATCATTTTCTCCTCCTTCGTTTATGTTCGAGAGATGTTCTATCGACATTCATCAAGACAACGTTCGACTCGGATTTTCTTCTGATTTTTGATGAGACCCGGCCGCTTTGATCACGTGTCAAATCATTTAACCAGGTAACCGAAATCATTGCATAGATGACAGAGTTCCATTATAATGAAAATCCTTTTTTTTTGGAATTTTACGCATTGAATCCCGTAAAATATAACCGGAAGGAGGCAAGTCATCATGGCTGAACAAGGGAAAACATACGTGTGTGATATCTGCGGCCAAGAAGTCCAAGTGCTTAAATCTGGAGTAGGCACATTGGTGTGTTGTGATCAACCGATGAATCTTAAAGACGATTAAATCCATCTTCCAAGAAAAGAGATAAGGAGGAGAAATGAACTTCACAGATTTTCAGGAGATCCTCGACTTTGCCATAAAAAGGGAAGAGGAGGCG
>CAYGBF010000184.1:0-5062 GCA_964348035.1 uncultured Eubacteriales bacterium
ACCCCGGTTTTTCGCAAATTACCGGCCCAGAGTTAAGCAATCTCATGGATGAGCAGGCCAAGCGGTTTGGGCTTATGGTGGAAACCAGCGAGGTAACTGGCCTTGAGTTAGTGGGGGAACAAAAATTAGTAAAGACGGCAGAGAAAGAGTACCGGGCGGAGGCGATCATCACCTGCACGGGAACGGAATACCGGAAATTGGGTATTCCCGGAGAAGCAGAATTTACGGGCCGCGGGGTTTCCTACTGTGCGACCTGCGATGGAGCCTTTTTCGCGGATAAGGAGGTGGCTGTCGTCGGAGGAGGGGATAATGCCCTCAGGGAGGCGTTGTTTTTGACTAAGTACTGTCGCCTGGTCAAAATCATCCACCGGAGAGATCGGTTCCGGGGCGAGAAAATATACCAGGAGAGGGTTGCAGCCAGCGAGAAAATAGATGTTGTGTGGGACACAGTCGTGGAGGAGATTTTAGGTGAGGAGAGGTTTGAATCGGTTACCATCAGGAATAAAAAGACAGGAGAAACCTCCAACCTGCAGATAGATGGACTCTTCATCTCGATTGGGATGGTTCCCCACTCGGATTTTGTCCGAGGATTAGTGGACTTGGATGAGTGGGGCCAGATTGAGGTCAGCTCTTCGATGGCCACATCCCAACCGGGTATTTTTGCGGCCGGGGACGTGACCAACGCCTGTCCCGAGCAGATCGCCACGGCGGTGGGGACTGGTGTTTCTGCCGCTCTGGCCGCTGATAGGTACCTCAGTGAATCCGTAACCCGGTAACTCAGTTGTCAGTTATCAGTGATTCAGTTTACAGGTCATCATTTTCGGTGAATGGAATAGATTTCTTTCTTTGCTGACAACGGATAACTGATTTATATCCCGTTTATTTTTTCTTTTCTAATTCCTCGACCCGCTTCTTGAGCTTTTTCATATCCTTGACTAGGTTAAAGAGATGAGGCAGGGAAACCCAGATTTTTCTTACCTCTTTCATATCGAAAGGGGGAATTCCGCCGACGAAGGAGCCGGAGGAGATATCTTTGGGGATGCCGCTTTTAGCAGCGATCGTTACGTTGTCACCTATGGTGACATGGTCGCATATACCCACTTGGCCGCCCATGACGGCGTGTTTCCCGATCTTCGAGCTGCCCGCTATGCCAGTTTGGGCGGCGAGGATTGAATGTTCTCCGATTTCGACATTATGAGCGATCTGGACGAGATTGTCGATCTTAGTGCCTCGCTTTATCACGGTTTCTCCTAGAGTGGCCCGGTCGATGGTCGTGTTGGCCCCGATTTCGACGTCATCCTCGATGACCACGATTCCCTTTTGGGGAATCTTGAGACGGATGTTACCTTTTCTTTCTATATAGCCGAAGCCGTCCGAACCTATGACAGCACCATTATGGATGATAACCCGATGGCCGATTCGGGTCTCCTCGCGGATGGAGACGTGAGACTGAATGACTGTTTTTCTGCCGATTTTCACTCTGGGGTAAAGGCAGACGAAGGGAAAGATAACAGTACCTGACCCGATTTCGACTTCATCTCCGATGTAAGTGAAGGCACCGACAGCGGCGTTTTTTCCGATCTTGGCCGTGGATGAAACCAGGGCTTGGGGATGAATTCCCGGATCCAGCAGATAAGGCGTGTAGAAGAATTCGACCGCTTGGATAAAGGTCAGATAGGGATTATCGGCGTAGATGACCGGGATTTTATCGTATTTTTCCTCCTTGGGAATGATGGCTGCCGTGGCTTTGCTGTTATCAAGGAGAGAGAGATGTTTCCGGTCGGCGGCGAAAACCAGGTCTCCCTGTTCGGCCATCTCAGGACTCGAGACTCCGTACAGTTCTGTCTCGGCCTCTCCCTCAAACCGGCAGTTTAACCGGCGGGAGAGTACACCGAGGGTGATCGAACTAGTCTTAGGCTGTTTTGGCATCGATTCTCTCGTTTAAGACAGCGGCCAATTCGGCTCCCCAAAGAAGGATCACCATGGAAAAGGATATCCAAAGAAGAAAGAAAATGAGCGAGGTCAGGGTTCCCTGAAGGAACCTAGACAGGACGATTCCGATCGCCGAAAAATGAGCGACGTAAAAGGCAAAAAGCCTTTTGAAGGCTTCCCAGAGAATGCCACTGAGCACAGCGGCGATAACTGCGGCTTTGGTGTGAACCTTGATCTCGGGGATAAATTTATACAGGGAAAAAAAGACGAGAAAGGTCAGGGTGAAAGGGATTAAATACTGGATCAGGAAGTTATCGACGAGGGAGACGATTTTGGGATTGATATAGTCGGACACGATGGGGCTTTCGCGGATGGTCCGGTGAACGGCCGTCCAGATGGCTGTTATCGAAAGGGAGATGAGCATGATGATGCCGATGATGAACATGATCAGGTATTCCATGATTCGGCTGTAGAAGAAAGACTTCTGGTAGCTCGTCTTGAAGATGAAGTTGATCGAGTAGATGAGGTTGGAGAAGAGAAAGCTGGCCGCGACAAAAGACCCGGCCAGGCCGAACCATCCCAGGTTGGTGATGTTTCTCGAAAGATCCTGGACTCGGGTGAAGAAGTCCGGGTCGAGCTGAGCGAAGAATTCTTCAGAAAAGATGTTGAGACTGCGGAAGGCGATTTCGGCTCCGCCAAAAATTTTAGCCGTTATGAAGGCAAAAAGCGCCACCAGAGGAATGGAACAGAGAACAGCAAAGTAGGATATCGTGATGGCGAAGTTGCCACACTTGTCCTCACTGAATCTTCTGAAGGTTGTCCTCAGGATGACGAAGACCGGAAACTTCATCGACTTAATTTTATCTTAGAAATGGCGTTCTCTAGGTGTATTGACCCCACTTGACCATGAGAATGATGATGGTGATGAGCAAGGCGTAAATTACCAGGGTCTCGATCAAAACCAATCCAAAAATCAGGATGAAGCGAATGGTGGGAGCTCCCCCCGGATTTCGAGATATGCCCTCGCAGGCACTGCTTATGGATTTGGCTTGGCAATAGGCGCCAGCCGATACGGTAAGGGCGATGATGGCCCCTCCGATGATAAGCGCTAGCTTATACAAAGAAGCCTTGGTGTTATCAATGGGCGTTTCTTGAGCCAGGAGAGGTGCGGTAAAAAAAGCGATAAAGAAGAGGGTCAAAACAAGGGACTTGAGATTCTTATTCATTCTTCCTCCTTGAAAATTAGTGTTCTTCCTCATGGGCCACGGCTCCCGCTATGTAAATACAGGCCAAGAGGACGAAGACGAAAGCTTGGATGACTGAAGTAAAGATGGCCACGGCCATGAACGGGAGAGGGAGAAAGAAGGGGATGATGGAGGCGATGGTGAGGATAAGCATCTCTTCAGCAAAGATGTTACCGAAGAGTCGGATCGAGAGGGAGACGGGACGGGAGAAATGGCTGATGATTTCGATCGGGAGCATTAGAGGAGCCAGAAGCGGAATGGGCCCTGTGAAATGTTTTAGATATCTGAATATTCCCTGGGACTTAATTCCTTGCCAGTGGTAATAGACGAAGACCACCAGGGCACAGCCCACCGTCACATTAAGTTTGCTGGTGGGGGCCATAAATCCTGGAATGAGTCCCAGAAGGTTGCAAGAAAGGATAAAAAGTCCGATGGTGGCAATCATCGGCAGGAATTTTTTACCTTCTTCTCCGATGATATCCTCCAACAGGTTCTCGAAGGCCTCTATGATGAGCTCGAGAAGGCTTTGGCGCTTTGATGGGACGAGCTGGGTCTTTCTAGAGGCTAGGCCGAGGATCAGGATGAGCAGGAAGGCCACGATGAGGCTCATCACGATATAATCGGGAAACAGGTGTTCTGGATCAGCCACGTTGATCCCTACCAAACTGAGAAGAGATGCGAGGGGCTTACCGATGATTTTGTTGAAGAGTTCGACGATGAACAGGCTGTGTTCTAACTCTTCCATTTTTTTAACTCGATGAGTCCGATAAAAGCTTCCACCATGAGGACAAGTATGATCGTTGAGAAGCCGGCCGCGAAGGCGATAATCTTCTCTGAAAAGAAGATGATTATAATAAAAAAGAGGCTAAGAAGCAACAGAAGTCGGAGGCTGTACAAGGCGAGTCCGGACTTCAGAGCCTTCTTTTTTTCCGGAACCAGGAACTTGCTCAGAGATGTTTTAAGCCAGATAAAACTGAGGCTGGCCAACACTCCTCCAGAGAGAACGAAGAGAGCCGTGAACGGTTCGAAAAGAATAAGACAGACGAGGGCGGCGAGGAAAGAGAGGGCCAGAATTTCCCAGGGGATGCGCCGAAGGATCCTTTCCTCGTAAGAAGGGGAAAGGCTTCCCTTTTTTTTATCTGCTTCACTCATCCTTATACTTGCTAAGCCCTCGTAACAAACTGTAGAACCCGGAGATGACACCGAGGAGGGTGAAGACGAGAAGCAACCAAGGTTGAGTCTTGAAGAGCTTATCGAGATAATATCCCAAGAACAGCCCGACGGCAATCGAAGAAGGAAGCATCAACACCAAACTACTCAGCTCAGCGATTCTTCTGTAGTTTATCTTAAGAGGATTTTTCAAGGCCATTTCAATAATTCTCCATGTCCCTGAATTCAATCTGGCCCAAGGCCACCCCGAGGTTCCTCGGATCAGGAGCTCCTTTTGTCTTCAGGGGGTTCCAGGTCCTGGAGACTTTGAAGAGCAGGATGACCTCCTGGCCGATCTCTTCTGGAAGATGGTAGGAATAAGTCTTCCAGCCTCTCTCTCTGATCAGGATTTCAGCCAGTTCTATTCTCTGGTTGAAAAAATCTTTGAGCAGCAGGATTTTCAGACGAACGGGGTCTGTCTCTAAGTCAGGATGTGAAGCCAGCAACGGAATCTCTATGACCGGTTTTTCTATTGTCATCATCAGGCCGCCGTGGTCTTTTGTCCATCGGAATTTTCTGCCGTCTTGTGTTTCTTCTTCCCTGTAAAAGCCAAAATTCTGTTTGAGGTTGAATTGCTCCGCTCGGCACTTTAACGAAAGAGAGTGAGTGGAATTCCACAGATGAACGCCGCCGAAGATGATCATAAACAGGACAATCAGGATTGTCATCTTCCGGCT
>CAYGBF010000185.1:0-9938 GCA_964348035.1 uncultured Eubacteriales bacterium
TGAATTTGGGTTGTTTCGCCCCACGCTTGATTTGTCTATTCTGGTCCAGTCGCCGGGGCGGTCTTTTCTTCGGTTCAACTTCCTGATAGATACGTCGTCCTTGGGCCCAGCCACAGAGGCATCCAGTCCCGATTGGCCATCATGAAGCAGGGAGCTTGGGAGACGCCGTTTGGAGAGGTTCCGGTTGATTCTCGTTTGGCCGAACATATCCTTCATCATTCAGAAGGGATTTCTGAAGATCCACCCGCTCATCGTGACGAACATTCCCTCGAGGTCCAACTCCCTTTTATCCAGTATTTCAAGAAAGAGGTTTCGATCGTTCCTATCTGCATCGCCCCCCAGGCTTCCTACGAGGATCTGGAGGACCTGGGGATAGCTGTCGCCAAGGGGATTAGAGACGCGGAGGACGAGGTGATGATCGTCGCCAGTACTGATATGAGCCATTATGTCGATCAAGAGGTGGCTCGGGAGAAGGACTTCCTAGCCATAGACAAGATACTAAAACTCGATGCCTCTGGTCTTTACGAGACAGTGCAGCGTGAGCGTATCAGTATGTGCGGCTTTCAACCCACCACCTCGGCCCTCATCGCTTCCATAGAGCTGGGAGCCGAGACAGCCGAGCTTATCAAATATCAGACTTCTGGAGATGTGACAGGAAATTTTCGCGAAGTCGTCGGCTACGCTGGGATCAGGATTCGCTGAGCGGCCTAAAATCAGGACTCGAGCTGATTCCAGATCGTTTTTATCGGCTTCTCGGCCTCTCATTCATTCCCCCCGGACGCATTTGTGAGACATGGTCGTCAGGGGAAAAGAAGAGGAAAACTAAACCCGAATCTTGATTTTTTAGGCTCGGAACACAGTCGGTTATCTTATTTGACAATATTTCAAGTTTAATGCTATAAGTCTCTTGGAGAATTCCAGGTGAAAATGCTCAACTTAAGAGATAAAGACAAGAAGATACTCAGTTTAATCGTCGAGAATTACTTGAAGGTGGGTAAACCGGTAAGCTCCAGTCGGGTCGCAGATAAGAGCCCTTTCCCTGTCTCATCGGCGACTGTCCGGAATATCATGGTTAAGCTGGAGGAACTAGGTTTCCTTCACCAGCCCCACACCTCTGCTGGGCGAACCCCGACAGATAAAGGCTTGCGATTCTATGTGAACAGTCTGCTCGAGGAAGCGATCCTTCCTGAGAAGCAAATCACAGTTCCCAGCACGGAATTTTCCTTCCAAGAGGGAGATTTCAATTCTCTACTCTCCCAGGTTTCAGGGATCTTGGCAGAATTCTCGGATAACCTTGGATTCGTCCTCTCTCCCAGGATTTCACAGCTCAATTTTCATCACCTGCGATTCATCAAAGTCTCCGAGAATAAGGTGATGATCATCCTGATCACATCTGTTAAACTCGTTTTGACTGAGATAGCTCAGACCAACACCTATTTTACTCAACTCGAGTTGGATAAGGCCTCGGAGTTCATTAACACCAGTTTCAGAGGAAAAAACCTTCTGTTTGTCCGCGATTATCTTCTGACGGAACTTCCGAAATATAAACTCAAGTATGAGGATATTATCCATAGAATTACCGGTTTGTTGAAAGCCTACATCCAGCAGGAAGAAAAAGATAACCGCATCTTTCTGGAGGGGACATCAAAATTCGTGGAAAAGCCTGAGTTTTTTGATCCGGAAAAGCTCAAATCCCTGTTTCAAAAATTCGAAGAAAAAGCCAAGCTGGCCAAGCTCCTGTCTGATTTTATCAGTCTCGATAAGGTTAAAGTCATGATCGGATCGGAATTGGATATCGCTGATATATCCGACTGCTCTCTTGTCCTTTCCCACTATGGTTATGACAGCCAAGTGCTGGGGTCCCTGGGGATCATAGGACCGAAAAGAATTCCGTACAAAAAGATTATTCCTTTGGTCGATAGCGTTGCCAAGAAGTTGAGTCAGACGATCAGCTTCAATCGATAAGGAGGCAAGATGCCTAAGAAGGTAAAAAAAGACGAGGACATTGAAATAGAATACCTCACAGGTAATGATGAAAAAGTCAAGAAAAAGCAGGATGAGGAAAAGCAGCTCAAAAGAAAGCTGAGAAAGAAGGACGCCGAAATCAAGAGATTGAAGAAGGATATAGAAAACATCAAAGCCGATTATCTCAGACAGGTAGCCGACAAAGAAAATATCCGGAAGCGGTTCGAAAGAGAAAAGAGCGAGTACTATGATTATGCTCTCAGCGAATTTTTGAGAGAGCTTCTTGAAGTCTTGGACAACTTTGAAAGAGCCTTGGAGAGTCAAGATGAAGAGAACGGTCAGAGCTTTCGAGAAGGGGTGCAGATGATCTATAAACAGTACCGAGATCTCTTACTCAAGCAGGGCGTCATCCCGATCGATATCGAAGAGAAAAAATTCGATCCCCACCTCCATCAGGCGTTCATGACCGAGGAGTCTGATGAAGTCGATGAGCCGGAAGTCAGTGAGGAACTGCAGAAGGGCTATAAGCTCCACAACCGTCTTCTCCGGCCTTCTCTCGTTAAGGTCATGGTTCCCAGAAAGGACAAGTGAATATGGGGCAAATCGTAGGTATTGATTTAGGAACAACCTATTCTTGTGTGGCTCATATCGGGGAGGGACAGCCTAAAGTCATCCCTAATCTTGATGGGCAATCGACAACGCCTTCGGTGGTGAGTTTCACATCGAGTGGAGAGAGGCTTATCGGGAACTTGGCTTTGCGGCAGGCCATGACCAACCCGGAAAAGACGGTGTTTGCCATAAAGCGCTTCATGGGAAAGAAGTTCGATTCCGAGGACATCGCTCGAATAAAGAATAAAATTCCTTACGAGTTGGCAGAGGCGGAAAACGGTGATATCGTGGTTCAGGTGGATTCGATGTTGATCAGTCCCCAAGAAATATCGTCGATGATATTGGGGTACCTTAAACAATGCGCAGAATCTTACCTCGGTGAAGATGTGACTGAGGCGGTCATCACCGTTCCCGCTCACTTCAACGACCATCAGAGACAGGCGACAAAAACGGCAGCTCAGATCGCCGGCCTGGAAGTGCTTCGGGTGCTCAATGAACCCACTGCGGCCAGCTTAGCCTACGGGTTTAACACGAAAAACGAGGCTGTGCTTGCGGTCTACGATATGGGCGGAGGAACGTATGATATCACTTTAATGGAGGTCAGTGAGGGCGTTTTTAACGTGTTGTCCACAAACGGCAGTTCCATGCTCGGGGGAGAGGATTTTGACAACCGTATCCTGGATTGGCTGATCGGGAATTTTAAGAAAGAAAACAAAATTGACCTGTCGGATGATAAGTTTGCCCTCCAGAGAATAAAGGAGGCCGCGGAAAAGGCAAAAAGGGAGCTGTCTTTTACCGTGGAAAGCGAGATAAATCTTCCGTTCATCTGTTCTGAAAAGAGTGTTTCTAAGCATATCAAGAAGACTCTGACCAGAACCAAATTGGAAGAGCTGACAGGAGACATCGTGGATCAAACGATCCCGTTTATCAACCAGGCTTTATCCGACAGCAAAATGGAATCCAGCAAGGTTGAGCAGGTGATTCTGGTCGGTGGACAAACACGGATGCCCCTGATCAGGGAGAGGATTCTGAGATTTTTTGAGAAGGAGCCGATCAAAGACATCAATCCTGAAGAAATCGTCGCTCTCGGAGCAGCCATCCAATCGGGTATCCTGAAAGGAAAGACGAGCGACCTCGTCGTCCTTCTCGATGTAACGCCACTTTCTCTGGGTATCGAAACAGAAGACGACACCTATGTCAGGGTCATCGAGAGGAATACTACGATCCCAGCCAAGAAAACAATGCCTTTCACCACGGTGGAGGACAATCAGAGAAAAGTCAAAATTCATGTTCTGCAAGGAGAAAATCAGATTGCCTGCAAAAATAAATCACTCGCTGTGTTCGACCTGGTCGGTATTGAACCGGCTCCTGCCGGTATCCCTCAGATCGATGTCAGCTTCGAAATAGATGCCGATGGCCTGGTCAAGGTTTCAGCCCGGGACGTTCAAACCGGAATGGAACAAAACATCGAAGTTCGGCCCTCCTCTGGTCTGACGGATGAAGAGATCAATAAAATCATCGATCGGACTCGAATTCAAGAGAATGAGAAAGAGGGAAATGGCTAAAAGAGATTATTATGAAATCTTGGGCATTCCACGTAACGCTTCCTCTGAGGATATAAAAAAAGCCTACAGATCAAAAGCCCTTCAATTCCATCCGGATAGGAATCCCGGGAACAAGGAAGCCGAAGAAAAATTTAAGGAATCGGCAGAAGCCTACAGTGTGCTCATCGACCCAGAGAAGAGGTCGGTTTACGACCGGTTCGGGCATGATGGTTTGAGAGGGGAGGGTTTTGGTGGGTTTTCCGGGTTCGACTCCTCGATATTCGAAGATTTTGAGGATATACTCGGAAATTTTTTCGGGTTTGGGTTCGGCGATATCTTCGGAACCCGGACCAGGCGCCAAGCTTATGCTCCTCGAAGAGGCAGAGACCTCGTCCTCGAGCTTGAGTTGTCTTTGGAAGAGATGGCCGGAGGAGTGGAAAGAGAGATCAAGCTCAACAGGACAGAGAATTGTCCTGTTTGTGAGGGATCTCGGATGCGCCCCGGGACCAGTAAATCTGTCTGCCAGTACTGCCAGGGAAGGGGACAGGTCCGGTATCAACAAGGATTTTTCTCTGTCTCCCGCACCTGTTCAGCCTGTCAAGGGAGGGGGGAACTCATCACAACCCCTTGTGATGAGTGCCGCGGGACCGGAAAGGTGAAGGAAAAAAGAGAATTGAAAATCAATATTCCTGCTGGTGTGGATGAGAGGACCAAACTCAGGTTAGCTGGAGAAGGAGAGGTTGGAGACCAGGGGGCTGGACGGGGCGATCTGTACGTGGTGGTTCACATGAAAAAACACAAGTTTTTTCACCGTGAGGGAGACAATCTCTTCTGTGAGGTACCCCTATCGTTTACCCAAGCTGCCTTGGGGACCACCCTAGAAATTCCGACCTTGGAAAAGAGTGAGCTCCTCCAGATCCCTGCTGGAACCCAATCGGGGACGGTCTTCAGGATTAAAGGGCGGGGTATTAAGGGGCTGGAGAGACATAGGAAGGGAGATCTGTTCGTCAAGGTCGAAGTAAAAACTCCAGAGCGCTTAACCAAAGAACAGAAAGAGCTGCTCCGGAAGCTTTCTGAATTACGGGGTGAAAACCCGGAACAGGTGGATAGAAGTCTCCTCAACAAGGTCAAAAATATTTTCCATTAGAGTCCGATTTGACATCGAATAGATTTTATATCGAAAAACCAAACTTAAATTCCTCTCCCGATGTGTTCCTGTCAGGAGAGGAGCACCATCACCTGAGCCGAGTGGTGCGGATAAAGCCCCAGGAGAAAGTCTGGCTGTTCGACGGACAAGGGATGAATTACATGGCTCGTGTTGAGGAGATTGGTCCAGAAAAAACCCGCTTGGTTGTCCTCCAAACGATGGCCGCCGAAGAACCAAGAGTAAAGATTGTCTTGGGTCAGGCTGTACTCAAGGCGAAAAAGATGGAAATTGTCCTCCAGAAATCAACCGAGTTAGGAATATCCGAATTCCTGCCTGTGGTGACAGAACGAACGATCGTCAAAATTCAGGAGAAAGAGAGGCGAAGGCAAGAGCGCTGGCAGAGAATAGCCAGAGAGGCCGCCAAGCAAAGCCGCAGAGCTGTCTTCCCCACAGTCTGTCAGCCCTCCACGTTAGCTGAAGTCTTGATGATAAGGAATGAAGAGAGGATGCTCTTTCTAAGCCAACATCGGGGCGCTTTTCTCAAAGATATCCTCCTGTTTAATGGACCTCAGAATGAGGACAAGACTCCCGCATCGGTGATCATCCTGGTCGGACCGGAAGGAGGGTGGACAGATCCAGAAGAGAAGACGATGTTAAGTCATGATTACGAGGCAGTGAGCCTCGGCCAGGCGGTGCTGAGGGCAGAGACAGCGGCCATATCCGCCGTGGCGATGTTATCTCATTTTTGGTTGTGTTAGCATGTTTCTCCAAGGTCAGAAAGTCGGAAAATATGAAATCCTCCGTTCCCTGGGGAGCGGAGGGTTTGGCTCGGTTTTTCTGGCTAAGGACACCTGGCTTGACATCAAGGTCGCCATCAAGGTTCCTCACAAGCAGTCGCTGGAGTTGTTCAAACTTCTCAAGGAACCAAGACTCCAAGCCGCCCTGAATCATCCCAATATTGTCCGGATGTTGGCAGCTGAGAAGCAGAACAGGGTGTTTTTCATGGTCATGGAGTTCATCAAAGGAAAGACACTGGAAAAAATCTTGGACAAGGACAAGGTTCTTGAAGTCGAAAAAGCCACTGATTATATCACTCAAATTTCCTACGGCGTGGCTCATGCCCATAAGAATAAGATCATTCATCGGGATTTAAGACCTTCCAACATCATCGTGTCCGAAGAAGGCACGGCGAAAATCACCGATTTTGGCACCTCAGCCTGGCTCAGCAATGTCCCGTATGCTTCGACGAGGATAGGCTCTCCTCCGTACATGGCTCCCGAGCAGTTTTTGGGTAAAGCCTCGTACGCATCTGACATCTATTCCATAGGCTGCATGTTCTATGAGATGCTCATCGGTCATCCCCCGATCATAGACCCGGATCCGTTTAAAATCATGGAAAAGGCCCAGGAAGGCAGAATCACTCCCCCGCGGCTGAAAAAAGGCGATGTGCCCAAAAAGGTCAACGAGATCATCATGAGGTGCCTGTCGTCTAAAGTCAAGGAAAGATACACGAGGGCCACAGAGATCATCAGAGAACTTTCAGCTTTCAAAGGCAAGGATCTCAAGAAGTCAGAAATCGAGGATATCATGCGTCGGATCAAGGCGAGAGAGAGGCAAAGGACAGATCACTGCTGGAACTGTCGAAGACCTCTGCCTTATAAATCCAGGATATGTCCGCACTGCGGGGAAGGAACCTAGGGGCGAGGTTGTTTGACTCCTCAAGGCAATTAAGATAATATGAAATTCGAGTTTCTCTTCCTCAGACTCAGGAAAAAAGAGCGCCTATTGCCTAGGCCTCAAAGAGGAGAAGTGATCTGCTTTTTATCCGAGGAGAAATAGAAGATGAATTTCATTGACTTAACTATTTTTGATTTTAGGGGGGATCATGGATATTGATGAACTTTTAAAGGTCGCTATCGAAAGTGATGCTTCTGACCTTCATCTCAAGGCAGGAATCTATCCGACTGTGCGCATCCATGGAAGTCTGAAACCGTTAACCCAATTTCCTAAGTTAACTCCGAGAGATACGTATGAGCTCTCCGACCAGATCACGAATGACTACCAGACAGATAGATTGAAGCAGGATTTGGATCTCGATCTCGCTTACAGTCTACCTGGTTTCGGACGCTTCAGAGGAAGCATCTACCATCAACGCGGTACAGTGGCTATCGTCTTGAGGATTATTCCTCTGGAGGTTAAGACCATCAAAGAGCTGAACCTTCCAGAGGTGCTCGAGAGGATTTCTCTCCAGCCGAGAGGGTTGATCCTCGTCACGGGAACAACCGGTACGGGAAAAACCACGACTTTGGCAGCTATGATCGATCACATCAATGCTCTTCGGAGAGAAAACATCATCACCATCGAAGATCCGATCGAGTATCTGCACCGGGACAAGAAAAGCACGATCAGTCAGCGGGAAGTTGGAGTGGATGTGTCCGAATTTTCTCGGGGCCTAAGGGCATCACTGCGGGAGGACCCGGATGTCATCCTGGTGGGAGAGATGAGAGACCTGAACACGATCGAAACGGCCCTGATGGCTGCAGAAACAGGACACTTGGTAATGAGCACTGTCCATACCTTGGATGCACCGGAGACGATCAACCGCATCATTTCCGTTTTTCCTCCCCATCATCAGAGACAAGTCCGGTTTCAGCTGGCCAGCATACTCCATTCCGTGGTCTCGATGAGGCTCATCCCGAGGAAGGATGAGGAGGGCCGGGTTCCGGCGGTGGAAGTCATGATCAACACACCCTACATCAAGGAGTGTATCCAGGAGAGGGAGAAAACGATCTTGATCAGGGATGCCATCGCAGCAGGAATCACCCAGTACGGAATGCAGACCTTCGATCAGTCGATATACGGTCTCTATCAAGAGGGCCACATCTCTTACGAACAGGGATTGAGGCATTCATCCAGCCCGGACAACTTCAAGCTCCGAGTCATGGGTGTTCGAGCTGCAGCCGATATCGCACTCGAAGAGATGGAAAGGGAGATGCGGGATATAGAGAAATCGAGGGGGGTCGAAGAGAACGATCAGCCGGACACAGAGGATGAGGAGAAGAAAAAAAAGGCTAAATGAAATCCCAGGAGATTAGAGAAAAATTCCTCAATTTTTTTGCCGCGAAAGATCATAAAGTCGTCAAGAGTTCTCCTCTCCTGCCTCAAGACGACCCGACCATTCTTTTCACCAACGCGGGGATGAACCAGTTCAAGAACGTCTTCCTTGGCCTGGAATCAAGAAGCTATAACAGAGCCGCTTCTGTGCAGAAATGCATGCGGGTCAGCGGGAAGCATAACGATCTCGAACAAGTGGGCAAGACCAACAAACACCACACCTTCTTCGAGATGCTGGGAAATTTTTCCTTCGGCGATTATTTTAAGAAAGAAGCTGTCGAATATGCTTGGGAACTGATGACCGAAGTCTACAAGATCGGAAAAGAAAAGCTGTATGTCACGATCTACACCGATGACGATGAAGCTTTCAAGATTTGGAACGGGGGCATCGGTGTTCCGGACAGCAGGATATTTCGGTTTGGGAAGGAACACAATTACTGGTCCATGGGGGATACCGGCCCTTGCGGCCCCTGTTCCGAAATTCACTATGACTTAGGCCCTGAGGTCGAGGAAGGAACCCCCTCTCTCCTGATTGAGAAGGGGAGCGATCGGTTTGTCGAGCTGTGGAACCTGGTCTTCATGCAGTATGATCAGGATGACAAAGGGAAGATACATCCGTTGCCGTCCCCCTCGATAGATACGGGGATGGGACTCGAAAGATTGGTGGCCTGCCTTCAGGAGAAAACGAGCAGCTTCGATACGGATCTTTTCCAACCTCTCATCGAAAACGTCTGTCATCTCAGCCAGAGAGAGTTTCCCGCCGACCGGGAAGGCGATGTAGCCGTCCGGATTATCGCCGATCATGCGCGAGCCGTCTCCTTCTTGATCGGAGACGGGATCACGCCCGCCAATGAGGGGCGGGGTTATGTCCTGCGCCGGCTGATTCGACGGGCCTATCGTCAGGGGAATAAGCTCGGGCTGGAAGAGCCTTTTCTTTATCGGCTCGTGGGGAGGGTGGCCGACATCATGAAGGATGCCTACCCGGAGCTTCTATCCTCGGTGAACTATATATCCAACGTTTGTCTTTTCGAAGAAAAGCGCTTTGCCTCGACCCTTGCTTCGGGACTCCGAACGTTCCATCAGTATGTCGATGAAGCGCGCCAACAAGGAAAAAGCGTTCTTCCCGGAGCGAAACTTTTTAAATTGTCTGATACGTTTGGATTTTCCTTCGATCTTTCTCGAGAATTGGCTGCAGAAGTACCGATAGGGGTGGATGAGGAAGGTTTCAAGCGAGAACTGGATAAGCAGCGGCAGAGAGCCCGGCAGGCCTGGAAGGGGGAGGAATACCAAGCTGGCAAAAAGGCTTACGAGGAACTCAAAGATCTCAAGATGAAGTTCGTCGGGTACGACCAGGATCGGGTCTCAGAAGCCAAAGTCTTGGCTTTATTGCAGGATGGCGATCGATCTGCAGTCCTTAACAAGGGAGACAAAGGTGAAGTCATACTCGATCAAACCCCGTTCTATGCCGAAGCAGGCGGTCAAGTGGGAGATTCTGGAATACTAAAAAATCCACACTTTTCGGCGGTAGTCCGAAACACCTCTTCCCCCATCCCCGAGTT
>CAYGBF010000186.1:0-6229 GCA_964348035.1 uncultured Eubacteriales bacterium
GTCGGGGCCAAGTTTTTCCTGTTCGTCAACAAGGTGGTCGTACTCGTCCTAGAGAGTGCCACAGCCGGGACCAGATTCTTGTTTGGGCGTCTAGCCCTCCCCGTCGGCGCGACCAACGAAGCCGGAGAAGGGTCGCTCGGAAACATCCTGGCTTTCCAGGCTCTGCCCACCATCATCTTTTTTGCGGCCTTGATCGGAGCCCTGTATTATTTGAGAATCATGCCCCTTCTTATCAGAGGTTTCGCCTATGTTTTCACCAAACTGATGAGGATTTCTGGAGCCGAATCTCTCTGTGCCTCCAGCAATATTTTTGTCGGTGTCGAGTCCGCCCTCGTTGTCAGGCCCCACATCCAGGAGATGACACGCTCTGAACTGGTCACCATCCTGACGGCTGGGATGGGGACGATTGCCTCCACCGTCTTGGCCCTGTACGTGTTTTACCTTCAAGGAGAGCTTCCCACGATCGCCGGACATCTCATCTCTGCCTCTTTTCTCTCCGCCCCCGCAGCTGTCATCATGGCCAAGCTCATCGTCCCAGAAACGGAGAAGCCGAAGACTCTGGGTGTTGATGTTAAACCCGATTATGAGCGAGAGGAAAATCTCATCCTGGCCATCATCAACGGCGCCAACAGTGGAGTACGCTATCTTGTCGGGATCGTCGCCCTCCTCCTCGCCTTCTTGGGTATCCTGGCTCTCCTCGATCTTATCCTAGGGGGAGCGGGCGGTGTCTTAAATTCCTGGTTTGGGTGGAACTTTGACTGGTCTTTTAAATCACTGTTGGGTTATGTTTTTTATCCCTTTTCTCTCGTTTTGGGGATCCCCCCGGCCGATGCTCTTGAGGTGGCCAAGGTAGTCGGGGAGAGAACCGTGGCCACAGAGGTTGTCTCCTATCAGCACCTGTCTGAGCTCATCGCCGAGGGGAGACTGGTCCATCCGCGCTCGGCGATCATCGCTTCCTATGCCCTGTGTGGATTTGCTCACGTTGCCTCTTTGGCCATTTTTGTCGGAGGGGTAGGAGCCTTGGCTCCGCAGCGGCTCAAAGATCTTTCGCGATTGGGGTTTCGAGCCCTCCTCGCCGCCACGCTGGCCTGTCTGATGACGGGAGCCGTGGCCGGAGTTTTCTTCCGTGAGGGTTCGATTCTCTTCGGAGGATGAATGCCTTTAAGACAGGCTGAAGAAGGGAAAGGTCTGGAGGGCTTTTTTCTTGTGTTTTTCTTTTTTATTGTTAAAATAGGCGTACCAAACTCCGAGCTATTCGAGACGAGGTGAACGTTATGGCTGGTTTTTTGAAAAAAATTCTGTGGGCAACGGATTTTTCGGATGAGGGTCAAGAAGCTCTTCTGTACGCTGGCGTATTCCGGAAGGCCTTCAAAGCCCGGCTCATCGGCCTCAATGTTATCCCTGATCTGGGTCCGGCTTCCTACGATATGAGCACGGTCATTAAGGGAGAATTGGCAAAAAGGATAAGCTCGATGAAAAGAAAGGCCAAGAGGAGACTCGAAGCCATAAAAAAATCCACGGGCATCCCTTTTGAGATGATCATTCAACAAGGAACCGCTTCCAAGAAGATCATCGAGATAGCCGAGGAAAGAAATGTGGATCTCATCGTGATCGGCAGACGCGGCCTGTCGGTGATCGAAAAACTCTTCATCGGGAGCGTGGCCCATCAAGTTTTAAGGAATTCTCGGGTTCCTGTTCTGGTGACGAAAAAAAAGAAAGGAAAACCCCGGTTTGAAAAAATACTCGTGCCCACAGACTTTTCGGATCAAGAGGATGCGGAAAGAGACTACGCCTGGAAACTGGCGACAGGCCTGGATTCTTCCCAAATCACTCTCTTTCATGTCCTCGAGCTCCATGATTATGAGTTCTCTCCGAGAGTCTTGGATGATATGTTCAACACGGTGATGAAGAGGTTCAAGAAAAGAAAGAGAAAGGAAAAGGAAGGCGTTAAAGTGAACGAAGAGATCTACAGGGCCATCAATGCTGCTACCGGTATCGTCGACTATGCCGAGACCCATCACTATGACCTGATCGTGATTTCGACATGCACTCAGAGCAAGTTGGAACGATTTTTCTTGGGAAGCACAACTGAGAAAGTCCTCTCCTATGCTCATATTCCTGTGTTTGCCATCCCTCCCTCCGAATGTGCTCGCTGAAGGTGGAAGACAAACGCAGATATTGGGTCGCTTTAAACCTCGTCTTAGCCGCAGATATCAGGGCGATTAAGAAAACTGTCAATCGTTTCCCTCGCATCCAGGATGTGTTCACGGCTGCTAAAATAGATCTCGCTGTCTTGGGCATTGACAAGGACAAGGCCCGTCTCCTGACCTCGTCATCGATTCTGGATCAGGCTTCAGAGGAGATTGACAGGCTCGAGAGAAGCGGCGGTTTTGTCCTTACTCCGGAGGACCCAGATTACCCGAGCTATCTTAGAGAAATTTATGATCCCCCTGTCGTCCTTTATGGTGTCGGTCAAGCGGAAGCCCTGAAGGGGCCAGCCGTTTCCATCGTGGGCTCTCGAAAACCATCGGCCTACGGTAAAAACGTGGCGGCCAGGCTGGCGGAGGACCTTGGATCGCGGGGAATGGTTATCGTCAGCGGATTGGCCCGAGGGATTGACTCGATCGCTCACGAAGGCGCTTTGAAAGGAGGCCGGACAGTGGCCGTCTTGGGTTCTGGTTTAGACAACATCTATCCCAAAGAAAACCGGGCCCTGTTCAGGATAATTTCCGAACACGGCGCTGTGATAACCGAGTTTCCTTCGGGGTCCAAGCCCTTGGGATTCCATTTTCCGATAAGAAACAGGATCATCAGCGGACTCTCACTGGCTCTCATCGTGGTGGAGGCCACGAGAAAAAGTGGATCTCTTATCTCTGCCCGATTAGCCCTCGATCAAAACAGAGCTGTTTTATCTGTTCCAGGAAACATCACGTCTAAACTCAGTCAAGGAACGAACTGGTTGATAAAATCCGGGGCCAAGGCTGTGGAAAGTTGGAGGGACGTCGCCGAAGAACTTCCTTCTCCTCTGAAGGAAAACCTTCTTTCTCAGGAAAAGGAGGAAAGCAGACTTTCCCTGAATCCACGGGAGGAAAACCTGTTTGGTCTTCTGAAAACCGATTCTCTGACCCATATCGATGACATTTTGGATAGAACTGATTATTCTGTCTCCGAAGCTCTCTCGCTCTTGCTCAACTTGGAGCTTAAAGGGTTGATTTTGCAGAGCCCGGGCAAGTATTATCATAGGAGATGGTGATGGAGAAGCGCCTGGTAATTGTCGAATCTCCGGCCAAGGCGAGAACGATCAACCGCTACCTCGGTCAGGATTTCTTAGTCAAGGCCTCGATGGGCCATATTCGAGATCTCCCCAAAGGAAGATTGGGGGTGGATGTCGAGCACGATTTCAAGGCCGAGTATGAAATTATCCCGGACAGAAAAAAGACTGTGGCCGAGCTACGCAAACTGGCCAAAAAGTGTGAAGATGTTCTGTTGGCAGCAGATCCAGACCGAGAGGGCGAGGCCATTTGTTGGCATTTGTGTCAGGTCTTGGGGGGCTCCAACCAAAACATTTACCGGATTCTTTTTCATGAGATCACCAATCGAGCCATCCAGGAAGCGCTTCAAAACTTGGGGGAGATAGACCGAGGGAAGATCAAGGCTCAGCAGACAAGAAGAATCCTGGACAGACTGGTCGGATACCGCATCAGCCCGTTGTTGTGGAAAAAAATCGGAAAGGGCTTGAGCGCCGGCCGAGTTCAGTCCATCGCCCTGCGTCTCATCTGTGAGCGGGAGAAGGAGATAAAAGATTTTATTCCTGAAGAGTACTGGACGATAACTGCCCATCTTGAAGCCTCTCATCCTCCTCCTTTCAAGGCGTCCCTGACCAAAATCGATGGCAAGAAGGCGAAGGTGCGGGACGAGAACGAAGCCAGCGCCATCACGTCCGAACTGCGAGAACTTCCGTTTTCTCTCGAAGACATCAAAGTTCAAAAAAAGCTGAGGCACCCGCCTCCATCCTACATCACCAGCTCCCTCCAACAGGACGGCTTTCGTCTCCTTCACTTTTCTGTGAAGAAGACGATGCACATCGCTCAGAGGCTGTATGAAGGATTGGAGATCGGGGAGAAAGGGTTGGTGGGGTTGATCTCCTACATGAGAACAGACTCTGTTCGTGTCTCGGATGATGCCCTTTCTCAGGCCCGCAGATACATCAAGGAGAATTATGCTCCGGACTATCTTCCCCCAAGGCCTCGGGTGTATAAGAACAAGAAAAAGGCTCAGGATGCCCATGAAGCCGTCCGACCCACGACGATTTCCCTGACTCCAGAGATTGTCAAGCCTTATCTGGAGAAAGATGAATTCAATCTGTACAGGTTGATCTGGAATCGGTTTTTGGCCTCCCAAATGAATCCGGCGGTGGTCGAGGAGACAGAGTTTGATATCCGTGCCTCCCGTTATCAGTTCCTGGCAAAAGGGGAAGTCATCGAGTTCGACGGCTATTTCGTCCTCAATCCCAAGCAGAAAAAGGAGGAGAAAATCTTGCCCAAGGCAGAGAGGGGCGAGAGTTTTGGGCTTCTCGATCTAGAACAGAAGCAGAATTTCACTCAGCCCCCACCTCGCTATACAGAAGGCAGCCTGGTCAAGGAACTGGAGGCCAAAGGAATTGGCCGACCCAGCACCTATGCCCCCATCATTTCCACTCTCCAGAATCGGGTTTACGTCGTGAGAGAGAAGGGGAAGTTTATCCCGACCGAATTGGGCATGTTTGTCTCAGATTATCTTATCAAGAATTTTCCCGACATGATGAAGTTTAAGTTCACAGCCAGGTTGGAAGAGGAACTAGACCGGATTAGTGAAGGGCAGCTGGACTGGTTAGAGTATATACAGGCCTCTAATGACTTGCTCGAGAGAGAGCTGGAGCAGGCGGAGAAGGGAGAAAGTGTTAAGGAAAAAGGCATCCCTCTGGATGAGGCCTGTCCTCAATGTGGCCGGCCGCTCGTCATCAAGAAGGGACGGTACGGGCCCTTTCGGGCCTGCTCGGGTTATCCAGAATGCGACTACAAAGAGAGCCTTCTCAAGAAAGAAGCAAAACCGTTGGAAGAAAAATGCCCTGAATGTGGGTCGAATTTGGTCCTTCGGTCAGGTCGGTATGGGCCGTTTGTGGCCTGCTCGAATTACCCCCAATGTAAATACACAAAAACAGAGAAAAAGGATACTGGTATCCCCTGTCCTCAGGACTGTGGGGGGACGATCGTTCGCAAGAAGACCAAGAAGGGAAAGATTTTTTACGGCTGCAGCACCTTTCCTAAATGCAAATTCGCCACCTGGGATGAGCCGATAGCCCAGCCGTGCCCCAAGTGTGGACGGCCGTTTATTCTCCGAAAGAACACGATAAAAAGAGAACCATACGTCTACTGTCAGAATAAAGAATGCGATTACAAAGAGACAGTCGAGCGGGAGAAAATTTGGGAAAAGAAATCAGATTCAGAGGAGCTCTAAAATCAGCAACTCAGTTCACAGTTTAGGATTAGATTCCCTTCATTACTGATAGCTGAGTTGCTAATTTTAGAGTTTAGGGACGATGAGGCAAGAGCTTTCAGATTTTCTAAGCTTCCTTCGCCATGAAAAAAACGCCTCTCCCCACACCATCGCCAGCTACAGAAGAGATTTAAGTCAACTGGCCGATTTTCTGGAAGAAAGAGGTGTCGGGCTGACGGAGATTGACAATTTCGTCCTGAGGGGATTTTTGGCCAGGCTCCATGAAAAGAGCAACAAGAAGTCGACGATCGCCCGCAAACTAGCCTCGATTCGTTCGTTTCTCCAATTTTGCCTGAGAAAAAAATGGTTGGAGGACAACCCGGCCAAAGTCGTTGCCACTCCGAAGCAAGAAAGGCATGTGCCTTCATTTCTTTCCGAAGAAGAGATGAGACAGTTTTTGGCCCTTCCCCCAAAACCAAAGACAGTCCTTGATTATAGGGATAGGGCTCTCCTCGAGCTCCTTTACGCTACTGGAATTCGGGTCGGAGAGCTCGTGGGAACGGATGTGGATGACGTGAATTTCAACGAGCGTTTGATCGTGGTTCGGGGAAAAGGCAAGAAGGAAAGACTGCTTCCTTTCGGGAGTAAAGCTGCGGAGAGTCTTCATATCTACATCAAGAAAAGAATTCTCATCAACAAGGGAAAGATAGAAGAAGCTCCTCTATTCTTGAACTATAGAGGACAGAGACTCACC
>CAYGBF010000187.1:0-13529 GCA_964348035.1 uncultured Eubacteriales bacterium
GTTTAAGGGTTTATTAGGGATCTTCGGAAGCAAAATGTCCTTAGAGCCGATTTTGCCCCCCTAAAATGATCTCTAAGGACTAAATGTGTCCCTAATATGATGCTATCTAATTGATTAAATTAAAGTTGCTGAGGCCCCAATATTGACCCCAATATTCAATATTCCAATATTACAATTTTTCTTAAAATAGAAAAGATGATAAAATCCTGCCCATGAATAGGAGAATGATGAAAGCATTAAAAATGTTATTAAGTTATTCAGGAAAAATGGCCCTACTGGTCATCGTGGTTATGCTAGTAAGCTGTGGACAGAAGACTCTTGGTGATAGCTTCGCCTTCGTTCACGTCAATGTTATCCCTATGGATAAGGAGCGTGTGTTTTACGATCAAACCGTGATCGTTCGGGAAGGTCGAATCATCGAAATCGGCCCAGCCTCGTCGAAAAATGTACCAAACGGTGCATTCCTAATCAATACGGCTGGACATTACCTGATTCCCGCCCTTTCGGACATGCATGTCCATCTGGAGGGGCAAGCTTGGAATATCATGTTTCCTCCTGAAGGACAATTTACCCCTGCTGACCTTGACTTCAGCCATCTGCTCTTCCCATACGTAGCTAACGGAGTGGCCACCGTTCAAGTGATGTCCGCTTTGCCCGAACACATAGCACTCAGAGAGCAGATCAAAGGCAAAGAAATATTCGGCCCCCGATTAGTTTTATCCCGGATGATCGACGGGCCTGAGAAAGCTTGGCCTCCTCCGATAAGCACTTGGGTCGAGACTCCAGACGAGGCTCGTCAGTTTGTTCTGGATTCTAAGGAGGCAGGATACGACAGTATTAAGGTCTATTCCTTTCTAAGCCAGGAATGCTATGATTCAATCCTTAGGACGGCCAAGGAGGTTGACATCGGAGTGGGGGGGCATATCCCTATTGACCTATCTGTAGAGTACATTCTGGAAGCCGGTCAGGATTTCATCGCCCATGCGGAAGAGGTGATGAAACATGCCCATGGGAAACACGATAAAGAGCAGATCGAATATTTGGCTCGGATCATCGCAGAGAAAGGGACTTGGATAACCCTTACTCTCATAACCAGCCGCAACATCCTGGCCGTATTTGATGATTTTGAAAAGGAGTTGCGGCGTCCCGAAGTCCGTTATCTTCATCCGATGGCCTTGGGCATCTGGACGTTCGTGAATACAAACCTGTACCAGAAAATTCCCCGAGAGAGTCGTTCCAAGATACGTGAAGGCCTTGAAACGTTCCAGCGTCCGTTCACGAAAGCCTTCCATGACGCCGGGGGAAATATGATGATCGGCACCGATGCTCTGATACCCTCGACTGTTCCCGGATTTTCTATTCATCGAGAGCTTGAGGAGCTTGTTGATGCTGGTTTAACTCCTTATGAAGCCTTGAGAACATCTACAACAAGACCATATGAGTTTCTTGGCGAGCTCGATAAGACCGGGACGATTGATACGGGGAAGCGAGCGGATTTAGTCCTCCTCGAAAAAAATCCTCTCGAAGAAATCGGGAACACGCGGAAGATCACCGGCGTGATGATTCAAGGCAGATGGTTGTCGAAAACAGATATTCAAAAGGGGCTTGATGCAGTACTTGCTTTCTATGAAAGCCTCAAAAAGTAAGCACTGGAGCTAGATCTCACCAATAGAGTGACCTATCCCCTAAGAAGGAAAGCCCTTTTCAGATATGATATAAATTGTTTGCTGTTTTTTGCGTCAAGTGCATCCATTTACGTGATAAGTAGCTAGAAGTAATTATTTTTTAGCGACATTTTGTCGAAGAAGGCAGAAGAAAGGGGATTCATCTTTGAAATGTCAAATGTTGAGACGCGACCCCTTTTTTCCTTTTTTAGTCTTATTTTCCTTGCAAAAAAGCAGAGAGTTTTTTAACCTCTGAATACAAAATCGTGACTTCTGGAAATGAACCATGCACATTGATAGTGAAACCTGTAGATTAATCACCATTTATTTTGGAGGAGATAAATGAATTATCGGCGCTATATAAGTTTAATTATAATCGTGTTGATTTTTACCTGCCCGATGTTTCCGCAAACTTCAAGACCGTTACCCATTGTACGTATAGGAATGGTTATCGATGGGAACTGGGAAATGAACGAGGAGTATCTGAAGTTATTCCGCAGAGAAATTCTAGACCTCACTCGCGGGGAGTTCGATGTGCAGTTCCCCGAGGATAAGCTCATCCTGGCCGATTGGACCCAAAAAGGAGTGAAATCCGGACTGGATAGACTCCTGGCTGATCCAGAGGTGGATTTGATTCTGGCGATGGGGGTCATAGCCTCACATGATGTCGCCATTCGTGGAAGCCTTCCAAAACCAGTCATAGCTCCTTTTATCCTTGATGCTGAAATGATGAGATTCCCTCTTAAAGAAGGAGCAAGCAGAGTCAAAAATTTCAGTTACATCAATATTCAAGATGGGATTATAAGAGGTGTTCAAGCCTTTTTAGATGTCGTCAAATTTCAGAAATTGGCTTACCTTACGAATCGTCACTATTTAGAAGCTGTTCCAGAGTTGAGATCCCGAGGCAAGAATATGCTGACTAAAATTGAGATTGATTTGCAGGTCATAGGTGTAAAAGAGACCATTGATGACACCTTCAGCCGATTATCCCCTGATATTGAAGCCGTCTACCTTGGACCCCTCACTAACCTGCCCCGCACAGAATTTAAACGACTGGTCGAGGAATTAAAGAGGCGAAAACTGCCCAGTTTTTCAAGCTTTGATGTCAGCGATGTTGAACAGGGAATACTAGCCTGTGTGGTCCAGAATCTTTTTCCTAAGGTGGCTCGAAGAGTTGCTTTGAATATTCAACGGATTTTACTAGGAGAAGAGGCAGGCTCGATACCAGTCAACATAGTCATGGACGAACAACTGACCATTAACATGGCTACTGCCCGGGCTATTGATGTTTTTCCCAACTGGGGGATATTAACCGAAGCAGAATTGATTAACGAGGAGAGAATTGAGGTTGAACGTAAGCTCGATATGAGATCAGCGGTCAGAGAAGCGGTCGAAGTGAACTTGGATCTTGCAGCAGGGGAAAGATTTGTTGCCGCAGGAATACAAAATATCAAAGAGGCTCGTTCAAAGTTGCTGCCTCGTCTGGATCTGTCGGGATTGGGCGTTGTCATCGACAAAGATAGGGCGGAAGCTAGTTTTGGATCACAGCCCCAACGCTCTCTCACTGGTTCCATAACTGCCACGCAGGTTATTTTTGCCGAACCCGCTTGGGCCAACTTGGCCGTACAGAGATCGCTTCAAAAATCAAGAGAGTCGGATTTTGAACAATTGCGACTCGATATTGTTCTGGCAGCTTCAACTGCCTACTTAAATGTCTTACGGGCTAAAACATTTGAACGGATTCAAAAAGATAATTTGAGGAGAACCCGGGCTAACCTGGAACTTGCAAGGGTGAGAGAATCTATCGGAGTCGCTGGCCCTGCGGAAGTGTACAGATGGGAAAGTGAATTGGCTTTGAACCGTAAAGACGTTATTCAAGCAAATGCTCAACGGAACTTAGCGGAGATTGCGCTCAATCGTCTGCTGCACAGACCGCTGGAAGAGCCCTTTATAACAACCGATATAGACCTCAGTGATCAGGTGTTTTATACAGGCCATGAAGATTTTTTAAATTACACGGGAAATCTTGAAAATTTCAAGATTTTCCGGCAGTTCATGGTCGAGGAAGGCTTGGCCATCTCTCCTGAATTAGGCGCTTTAAATGCCGCCATCGAGGCACAGGAGAGAATCCTGCGTTCAGCCTCGAACAGCTTTTGGATGCCAACAGTGGCTCTCCAAGGAGAATTTTCGAGGATTTTAACAAAAGGAGGGGCGGGTGCGGAAAACGAATTCGTACTTCCATCCCCCTTCCAGTTTCCTGAGATAGATGATACAAATTGGAGTATCGGATTGAGTTTGACTTTTCCGCTGTTTAAAGGGGGCGAGAAATATGCTGTCCGGGCCAGGGCTCTCAAAGAACTCGAAAACTTGCGCTTACAGAAAGAGGCTGTTGCCGAAAGAATCGAGCAGCGCATTCGTTCTGGTTTTCATCTGACAGGGGCTTCGTATGTCAGTATTGAACAGGCGCGTAAGGCTGCCGAGGCAGCTAACAAGTCCTTAGAGGTCGTCAGGAATGCCTACGCCCAGGGGGCTGTTTCGATTCTTTATCTGTTGGATGTTCAAAACGCCGCCTTTCAGGCGGATCAAGGGGCAGCGAATGCTGTTTACGATTTCTTGATTGATTTGATGGAGGCCGAACGGTCTATAGGAAGATTCGAGTTCTTCATGAACGAGGATGAACGTCAGGCCTGGCTTGAGCGGATGAAATCTTTTTTTGAAAAGTCCGGAATCTCGCTGGAGAATTGAAGAATATACATCTGGAGGAAATCATGGCCTCAAAGAATTTTATCAAACTTTGCTTAGTCTTTTTTATGACATCGTTGCTGTTTCTTTCCTGTCAAAAAGAAGAACCAGTACAGGAAATCGTTCGACCTGTCCGGACCATTCAGGTCTTCTCCACAGGGGGAAGCCGGGTGCGGACCTTTCCTGGTGTGGCAAGGGCTGGCGTGGAATCAAGGCTCAGCTTTAAAGTTCCGGGAACCGTCAGCAGGGTTGCTGTTCGGGTTGGCGACAGGGTGCGAGCCGGGCAGCTCATTGCTGAGCTGGATCCTTATGATTACCAGTTGAAAGTTCAGCAGGCAAGGGCTGCTTTACTCCAGGCAGAGGCCCAGGCTCGAAACGCCAACGCCGCCTACAGCCGGGCGAGATCTCTGTATGAGAACAGGAGTGCCTCGAAGCAGGAGTTAGATTCAGCCCGGATGAGTTATGAATCAGCCAATGCCATGGCTCAAGCTTCTGAAAAACAGCTGGAGCAGGCGCTTTTGCAGTTAAGCTATACAAAGATAACCGCTCCGTTCGATGGTGCTATTGCTGAAGTCCACTGTGAAGCCAATGAAAATATTCAGGCAGGCATACCACTTTTTTTGCTGACAGCCAGTTCACAACTCGAGGTTGATGTTTCCATTCCAGAAAATCTGATTTCGCAGCTCGAGGAAGAGAGAGAAGTATCTGTAGAATTTGATGCCATTCCCGATGAAGAATTCAAAGCCAAGGTATCAGAAATCGGAGTAAAATCCATTACGATGGTCACCACCTTTCCTGTCACACTGATATTAGAACAGACACATCCAGATATTCGTCCCGGGATGGCTGCAACCGCGACTTTTCTTTTTGAATCTCAAGATGACCGGATCCGATTCATCGTGCCTTCTGAGGCCGTCGGAGAGGATCGCCAGGGACGGTTTGTCTTTCTTGTTGAATCCCTCCCGGATGAGGAAGGGTTCGGAATTGTGCGACGAAGATCAGTTGTCGTAGGCGAGCTGACCGAGGAAGGATTGGAGATATTCGAAGGTCTGACTGATGAAGATCTCGTGGTCACGGCAGGAATCAGCCATATCGTCGAGGGGCAAAAAGTCAAATTTTAGCCTGGGGAGAAAGCTCATGAATTTAACACGAACGGCCATAGAGAAAAATCGAATAACAGCCTTTGCTCTGGTTTTGGTCCTTCTGGCAGGACTCATGGCGTTCCGAACCATGCCCAGAGCAGAGGATCCGGGCTTCATCATCCGAGCTGCACTCATCCTGACCTACTTCCCTGGTGCCAGTCCGGAAAGGGTCGAAATGTTGGTCACGGATAAGCTGGAAAAAGCCATCCAGGAAATGCCGGAACTTGATTATGTCATGAGCGAATCAACGACGGGTGTCTCGATCATCTATGTGATGATAAAGCAGAATTATAAAAAGATGCGCCCGATCTGGGATAGGTTGAGACGCAAAGTGGACCGAGTGAAGGGAAACCTGCCTGATGGCGTCATCGGGCGTGTTGTTAACGACGAGTTTGGAGATGTTTTTGGAACCATCGTCACCATAACCGGCGAAGGTTTCAGCTATATGGAATTAAAAGAAGTAGCTGATGAAGTGCGGGATGAATTCCTGCTTATTGAGGAAGTGGCGAAAGTCGATATTTTCGGAGCTCAGGAAGAAAGAATATTCGTCGAATACAATGACTCCCGCCTAACCGAAATGGGTTTATCCGCCTCCCAGTTGATCGGTATCTTGAGGAGTCAAAACATCGTCATTCCCGGCGGGGATGTGGACACAGGAATGGAGAAAATCGTCCTGGAACCCACCGGAAGTTTCGAATCCGTCGAGGATTTGAGTCGGACATTGATTACTATTCCTGGACGCAGGGAACTGATCTACTTGGAGGATCTGGCTTCTGTCTACAGAGGGTACATCGATCCTCCCGAGTCGATCGTTCATTCTTCCTCGATTCCGGCCCTGGCGCTGGCCATCAATATGCGAGAAGGGGGCAATATCATCATCCTCGGACAGAAAGTCAAAGAGTCGGTCAACCGTTTACAGAGTCTGTATCCGATCGGCATTGAATTCGATATCGTTTCATTTCAACCGGATGACGTCGACCAAAAGGTCAAGGATTTCACCGGCAACCTCCTCCAAGCCATCGGGATCGTGGTTTTGGTGATGCTGTTAACATTGGGCCTGCGGACGGGTCTGGTCGTAGCCTCTCTTGTCCCGTCGGCTATGATCATGAGCCTCCTTGTCATGTCTATCTTCGGTATCGGTCTTGATCAAATGTCATTGGCATCGCTCATCATAGCCTTGGGAATGTTGGTGGATAATGCCATCGTGATGTCGGAATCCATAATGATCCAGATCTCCCATGGAATGGACGCCAAGGAAGCAGCCGTTGAGTCAGCCCGGGAACTCCGAGTGCCCCTGTTGATTGCTTCCTTAACCACGGCGGCGGCATTCCTACCCATCTATTTAGCCGATTCCGATGTCGGGGAATACTGCGCCCCGCTTTTTAAAGTCGTCACGATCACGCTTCTCTCTTCTTGGATTCTGTCGCAGACGATAACACCGATGTTCAGTGTGTACTTTTTAAAATTGAAAAAAAGAAAGAAAGAAGACTGGTACAGCACAAGATTTTATAAAACATACAGGAAATTTCTTCTGCGTTTGTTACATCATCCTGTGGTCACTCTGACAGTAGTGTTTGTTGTTTTTTTGATAGCCATGCAAGGTTTTAGAATCATTCCGAGTCTATTTTTCCCACGTAATGATAAAGCTCTCTACACAGCGGAGTTTGAATTACCAAAGGGAACCCCGATCCATCGGACGGAGGAAGTTATCAAAGAAATCGAAACCTTCATGCTTGAAGAGTTGGGGACCAGGTCAAACCATCCAGACGGGATCGTGAACTGGTCAACGTATATTGGCCAGGGGGCGCCTCGCTTTTTTCTAGGGTATAATCCGGAGCCTTCCAAGCCGGAGTACACAATAATGATTATCAACACGACTTCCAACGATATCATCGATTCTCTCATCCAGAAGATGGAGGCCTTTTGCCGGGATAATTTCCCGGAACTCCGGACCCATATCGATCTGCTGACCTACGGCCCTCCGACAGAGGCCGTGGAAGTCCGTGTTTCCGGAAAGGAGATCGGTCGAGTGTTCGAACTGGCTGATGTGGTGAAAACCAGACTCGCGTCCATGCCGGGAACCAAAAATATTCACGATGATTGGGGGCAGCGGACTAAAAAGCTATTGGTGAAGATTAATCAAGCACGAGCCAGACGTGCGGGGGTGACAAACCGCGACATTGCCATATCATTACAAGCGGCGTTGACCGGAATAGAAACAACGCAATACCGTGAAGAAGACAAAACCATCCCTGTGACTCTCCGCTCAGTGGTCGCCAAACGCCAGGATGTCAGAAAGTTGGAGACGATAAATGTCTATGCCCAGTTGACCGGAAGAAATGTTCCGTTGAAACAAGTGGCTGATCTGGAGATAAAATGGGAGGCGTCGAAAATCCTGCGGCGCTCTCGTCTCAAAACTGTAACAGTCAAGGCGGATGTTGCCTCCGGAGTTATGCCGATTGCCATCAGCCGAAAACTGGACGAGTGGTTAAAGGAAGAAAGCAAGAAATGGGGAATCGGCTACAGGTATGAACTGGGTGGTGAAATAGAAAGCTCAGGGGAAGCTAACGAATCTATCGCAGCTAAACTGCCGATCGCCTTCTTGATTATTGTTTTCTTGTTGGTTATTCAATTCAATTCCATCCGACGGCCGATCATCATCCTGGTCACCATACCCCTTGGATTAATCGGAGTTATCTTTGGTTTAATCGTAGGCCAGTCCTATTTCGGCTTCATGACCTTTCTCGGGATAATCTCTCTGGCTGGAATCGTCGTCAACAATGCCATCGTGCTTTTGGATCGAATCAGGATCGAAATCCAGGAGCATGGTTTAGAACCGGCTCGAGCGGTCATCGAAGCCGCCCAACGGCGTCTGCGCCCCATCTTTCTGACGACGGCGACAACCATCGGCGGATTGCTCCCGTTGTGGATTGGCGGCGGCCCGATGTGGGAACCCATGGCTATCGCGATCATATTTGGGCTGCTTTTTTCGACGGTACTGACGCTGGGAGTCGTCCCGGTCCTTTACTCGGTTTTCTTCAGGGTGAAATACAAGGGATTTGAGTTTTAGCGTTCGATGTTAGATCAAGGTTTATTTTCTTGCTTGGATTTGATTAAACAATATGATAGAAAGAGTGAAACCGTCTAAGGAAGGAGGTGAGGATTCATGAAGTTATGTTTCTGCCGATTTCTATTAGCAGTCGCGATTGTAGTGCTCGCTATTTTCTTCTGGCAGGCAAGCTGGGCAAAAATTGTCATCATCATCGCTGCTGCCTTGTTGGCAATTTTAAGCCTCTTCTTTAATGTCTGCTGCTGTCGTATGAAAAAAGAGGCTAGTGTTGAGACACCACCCGTAGAACCGAAAGCAGAATAATAGCGTTATTTTCGTCGAGGACTTGCGAAGACGTTTTCCATCATCCCCATTTTGTTGGGTTGATTACCGTCTTATCATTTCTTCATAGTCTTCTTTGCCACTTTTATTAACTTCCCAAACTTCTTCTCTTTATTCCGCCTCTCTAAATAAGACATTTCATAATATTCGGATTCCTTGCGCGTTTTTAGATAATTTTGATACCGTTTTTCGGAAAGTTTCCCTGATTCAACGGCATTCCTAACAGCACAACCAGGTTCATTCACATGTGTGCAGTCTTTGAAATGACAGTCCTGAGCCAGGTCAATGATATCCTTAAAAGTTTTGTCTAATCCTGTCTGGGCTCCTATGTTTCCCAACTCTCTCATCCCGGGTGTATCGATGATCAACCCACCTTGTTCAAGGATTATCAACTGCCGCCGAGCCGTGACATGTCTTCCTTTACCATCCTTTTCACGAACGGCATCTGTCGCTAAGACATTTTTTCCGATCAGTCTATTTATCAAAGTTGTTTTTCCCACTCCGGATGATCCCAAAAGACAATATGTCTGACCCAGTTTTACTATCCTTTTGATTTCATCTAAACCGGTGCCAGTCTTATTACTGAAAGCGATGATTTCACAACCAGGATTCGTATTTTTAATTGTCGAGATCTTTTGTTCCAGATTGTCGGCTGATATTAAATCACTTTTACTGAGAAGTATGATGGGTGTGATATGACTTTCATTGACCATGATCAAATATCGCTCGAGTCTTCGGAGGTTGAAGTCAAAATCGACTGACTGCATTATGAAGGCGATGTCGATATTGGATGCTATCGGTTGATAATCAATTTTCTTGCCTGCAACTTTCCTCTTCAAGAGTGATTTTCTCGGCAGAATCTCATGGATGATGGCCAGAGTGTTTTCGTTGAAGTATTGCACATAAACCCAATCTCCCACCGCAGGCAAATCGAGACTCGATTCGGCTCCGAACATGAGTTTTCCTGTGACCTCGGCCGGAACTTCTGACTCCTCATTTCTTATCGTGTATTTATCTTTATTGACCGCAGTAACTCGAGCTAGGCTGTACTCGAGCTTTTGAATTTCTTTCAGCCTCTCTTGGAACCAGCCGCTAAACCCCAAATCTACTAATTTCATGATTAAAGTATCACCATTCTAATCTGTAAGTTTGTGTGGTCTGTCCTTATTTCCCCCTTTCTTGTGGGGTTGAGGAGCGAGAGGTTGAAGTTTTCGGTCCTTAAGTCCAGGGTGGTTTTTGGGGATGTGGGTGGCTCGAAACACAGAGTGGGGAGGATCCCCGGCAGGATTCGGAGCCCTGCCCGAGAAAGGATTGCGATACTCCCAAACGATCTCTCCTCGCGGGGTAATCTCGAAAAAGTGACCCCTGGGACCCGAACAGATGAGTGTCTTTCCGTTGGCTATCCGATGAGCCCCTGATATGAAATCAGCAAAGAAGGATCGTTTATCCGGAGCCGTGTACGTGTACTCCCAAACGGGTTTGTCCGGTCCGTAAGGACTTATCTTCTCGATCATGTAGTGTCCATCGGTATTGACCGGAGATTGGATCTCGATGACCGAGGAATATCGTCCTCTCGGTCGACCAGCTCCGTTGTTGAATATCAATATGTTTCCGGCCCCTGGAAAACCTCCTGGGATCCACCTGGCGCCGTGCTGGCCAAAAAGCTGCTGGTGTTCTGCCTTGCCCCGGCCGTAGCTTCTCGGGTTTCCCCAACGGTAGAGAAGGTCGCCTCCCTTGCCGGCTTGTCCTCCAGAATGTCCCGCTGCCTCCTGTGTTGTCGTTCTGTGGTCGATGATCCAGATTTCGTTGAACGAACACACACTGAGTAGGATTTGATCGAGTCGATGGTTGTAGGCGATCGAATTGGTGTGAAGGAGGTCGCCACTGAGATTTTTGGCAGTTGTATTATCATGGATGTAGCCCAAAGCCTTGAACCGCTCAATCTCTTTATCGCTGAAACGTAATGGCTTAAGATCACCATTGATGTCAACGAGCTCGGGATGGTCTAAGACGTTGCCGTAATTCTCTCTCTCGGGATCGTAATCTTGAACCAGATGGTCCCACATATGCCACTCCCACACGACCCTACCTCCATTCGGAGGTTGGGGCTGGATCTCGAGGACGCAGTCAGGCCAAACCTCATCTCCAGCCAGAAGCTCGACCCGTCGGCCGGCTCGGATAGCTTGCTTTCGGGTCTTGCGTTCCCAAACAATGGCTAGAACATTGCCGTTCGGGAGAGGCTCGATGTCGTGGTGCTGAATCAGGTCTCGGCTGGCGAGGACAAAATCCCATACCAGCTCACCTTCCCAAGTGTACTCCTGGATGCGCCCCCCTTGTCCCGCTCCGAGGAATAGAGGGACATCCGGAGGTCGGGCACAGCGCAGCAGGTGTCCGTTATCGAGCAGGTACACTGAAGCACCAGGGGGGAAGTCGCTGTTCCAGGTGTGAACCATATTTCCTTCCCTATCGATTAGGTAGGTGGTGGTGGACAGAAGCGGAGAAAACAGGATGTATCCCTGGGAAGAATCCTCCACTCTCATAGCTTCATAATTTGACTGTATCCCTCCAATCGTCGGAGGTGATGTCTCATCATAAGTTCCTTGGTTATCTTGATTCGAACAGAAATTTCCGTTTATAAAAAATGTTAGGAGAACACCAACCCAAAAAAACCTCATGGAAAATTTTCCTTTGAGCTATTCATATCAAGAGTACATCAAAAGCCTTGAGTTTTCCAACAACATTGAAATGTGTGTTGGCGAATTTTGACCTAGATCAATGCTTTTTATTGATGAGAGGTGTAAAATAAAATCCACGATATCAACCCAGGAGGAGTGAATGAGTGAATTAATAACCGAGGCTAAGAAACGAAAAGAGCTTCTCAAGCATATGATACTCCAACTCCACGAAGGCAAAGCGCCTGAAGACGTGAAAAAACAGCTGATCAAGTTGTTAGGAAAAGTGCCTTACAACGATGTTGTAGAGGTTGAGCAGGAGTTGATCTCAGAGGGTTTGCCACAGGAAGAAGTTCTCAAGCTGTGCGACGTCCATACGATGGCCTTAGATGGTGTCCTGGATCATACCGAGGCAAAAACAGCCCCGCCTGGGCATCCGGTTCATACGTTTAAAGAGGAAAACAGAGCTTTAAGGAAAGAAATTCAGGCTTTAGAACATTTATACGAGGATATAAAGAAGACAAAAAGCCAAGATCAATTAGGCGGATTCTATGATGAGATTCACCAGCACTTCAACGCTCTGATGGATGTGGAAAAGCACTATTTGCGCAAAGAAAATCTTCTCTTTCCTTTCTTGGAAACACACGGGATTACAGGACCTCCCACCGTTATGTGGGGTAAACATGATGAAACCAGGGAGCTTTTAAAGGGGGCTATCGAAGCGCTGGGCGCGACCGACGAAATTTCCGTTGAAGAGGCAAAGACCGTCGTTGATCTTGTCCTCACCCCAGCCTCAAAAGCAGTCGATGACATGATCAGTAAGGAGGAAGAGATCCTTTTTCCGATGTCACTGGATACACTCAAAGATTCCGAATGGTACGAGATTGAAAAACAGAGCATCGAATACGGCTTCTGCCTGTATGATCCCAAAGTCAGATGGAGTCCAGAGGGCTTAGAGATAGAAGAGAAAGAGAGAGCAGAAATAGGCAAGATCCAACTTCCCAGCGGCAGCTTCAACGTGGATGAATTGACAGCTATTTTGAACACAATCCCCTTCGATATGACCTTTGTTGATAAAGATGACAGGGTCAGATACTTCACCCAGGGAAGGGAGCGAATCTTCGCCCGCAGTCGAGCCATCCTCGGTCGCAACGTACGGCAGTGCCACCCTCCATCGAGTGTCCATATCGTCGAGAAGATTCTGGAAGATTTTAAATCCGGAAAAGAGGACCATACAGCATTCTGGATTACGTTAAAGGAAAAGTTTATCCACATTGAATATTTTGCCTTACGAGGCGAAGATGGCGGATATCTAGGAACCTTGGAAGTCAGCCAGGATTTAACAGAAAAGCGTAAGTTAAAAGGAGAACAAAGACTCCTTCAATACCCGAAGAAGAGCATTTAAGATGGAAGAGACAAAATCAGAATTTCAGATAACTCCGGAGACAAAAATCGGAGCCTTGCTGGACAGATATCCAGGACTCGAGAAGACTCTTCTGGAAATGGCACCTGAGTTTAAGAAACTGCGGAATCCCATATTGAGAAAAACGATAGCGAAAGTCACATCTCTCAGACAAGCAGCCACGATAGCCAAGATTCCTGTTGCAGAGATGATCAACAGACTCCGAAGTGAGGCTGGGATTCAAGAAGAGTACATGACAGATGATTCCATCATGTCCTTTTCGGCTGAAAGCCCTTCCTGGTTTTCAACATCCAGAATAGTGGAAAGTCTGGATGCTCGGTCCATGCTTGATAAAGGAGAGCAGCCGATAAACAAAGTTGTGGCTGATTGTAAAAACTTAAAAGTCGGCGAGATTTATGAGTTGATCACACCGTTTCTTCCGGTGCCTTTGGTAGAAATTGCAAAAAAACAAGGTTTTCTTGTCTGGTCTAAAGAAGAGAAAGAGAGCGTGTTCAA